>JBNKLG010000054.1:0-17777 GCA_050292235.1 Sedimenticolaceae bacterium
TACCCTCACACTGCACCCTTACTAATAAGTTTAGCTCTCAGAGACAACGTTGGCTGAATATAATGGGTAATCAGGTAACCGCTTGTTAAGGGGGCGGAGCCGTATCGCGGCGGAGCGTCCCAATGAACATAGCGAACGATATTGATGTGTTTAGGCAATTGACTTTCTCACCCGTTCGTGTGAAATTGCCTTGTTATATGATTATTCTTCAATAGGGCCAATTACCTTTCCATCCATTAAAATTGCTGCCCAGTTACCAGAGCCATATAAGTGATTGCCGTCAATAATTGGCTGAAATTCGACAATATATAACCATCTATCACGGTGAGTAGAGCAGTTGTAGCCTTTAAGCGCTAAACTCCAGACTTTGACACTGTCATACCTTTTGTATTTTTCCTTTGCCCATTCCATGGCTGCTTGATATGCCTGAGTGACAGATAGAGGTGGTTCTCCATCACTAATTTTCCATTTTGGAGCAGCTTGTATTTCTTCTTCTGATACTTTTAGAGCTATTCTTTTTCCATCATCTGTTCTTGTGCTTACCAATGCGCCATCACATGCTAGCAAAGTCTTTGCAGGTAGCAGAAAGAATGAAATTAGAACTAAATATTTGATCATGTTTTTTCTCATATAACGACTAGGTTTACTTGTGATAGGGGGGTGGTAGCGACTTTCGAATCGGGTGTCACCAATTATTATATTATTCATGTGTTGTCCATTTTTCCATATACGACTATGTATCTCTCCGCATATATTGATAAGTGTGTTAAACCTGATTTAAATAATTGCTCTTTGATTTCATGAGGAGTAAATGAAGCCAGCAATGAATTATAAAAATCTTCTTTCAGTATCTCGGGCTCATTTTTTGAAAATTCATTTACGATCCAGCGCGCTGTTCCTTCATTCTTCGGTCTTGTAAGATCTGCAATAAAAACTGCTGTGTTTGATTTGGAATGTTTTTTTATTGCTTCCCATAAAACTGCTGGGTCATGCAGGTGATGAAGAAAGCTTGTGCTAACTATGAGGTCATATGATTTGTCAGGGATTTCATTGCTTGGTACAAGCGCCTTAATGAACTGTACTTGTTCGCTATTATTTAACTCTGATAACTTCCGCTTCTCAGCGAGCTGTAACATGGCTTTTGATCCATCTATTGCAGTAATTGATGCTTTTGGAAAACGTTTTGCAATTCTGTATGTGACATCACCAGAACCACATCCAATATCAAGAATTTCTCCAGAAATATCAATGGCACCGAAAAGATCATCAATCAGTCCTACAATAGTTGAATGTTCAGTATCAAAGTTCGCTTCTGAATAAGCCTTTGCCTGTTCTTCATCTTCCATTAATTCCGGTTCAGGGATTCGCTTCATGTTACGATCCGATTCATAAATATTAATGTTTAGTTGTGGGGCCGGGCGAAGTTACACGAGAATGAAAAGGGACAGCGTAAAAGCCATGGGAAGGTATCGAATGGAAATCATATGGCCTCCTTACATGAAGCTGGCAGATGTTTGGTCTGATTTTCACTATACAAGCTGTAATGTTTGTTGGCGAGCGCTTAGTGCCAGTCTTTTCGAGCACGGTACTCTTTGAAAAGCTATGCTCAGGTAACTGCATCGCTGGCTGAGCGGGGTCAGAGCCTGATTTGGCCAAAAGCTCGCCAAGGGGACTGGGTGCCCAAAGCGTTGTAGGGTGGATAAGCGTAGCGCATCCACCTATGTGACGGCTGATGGTGGATGCGTTGCACTTATCCACCCTACGAGCCGGGCTCCGCTCCCTTTGGCTCCACTTAGGGAACGGGGATCTCGGGCTGAGCAAAGCCGAAGTCTTGCCTTTCCAGCCAATTTCCCGCAGACTCGAACCCATGAACAGTCATCAAGGTTACCCGGTACCCGTCGCGGTCAAGCGCCTACGCATGCGTTGGTGTTCGCGTTGCTGTGTGCCTTTGATCTGATTTCTTACCAAGTTTCGATGTTTCCAAAGGCCGCAGCGTTTACCCGCTGCGGCCTTTTTCGTTTTGGGGCTTTTTTCTGGGGAGGATAAACCCATGTCGGTGCCGGCGGCCTTTGTTGGCGTTGTATTGATTTGGTCTACCACACCACTGGCGATTCAATGGAGTGGTGATGGGGTAGGGTTTCTGTTTGGGGTGGCGGCGCGGATGTTGATCGCGCTGCTGCTCTGCTCGCTGCTGGTGGCGTTGATGAGCCGCCGTATGCGCTGGCGCGGACCGGCTCTCAAGACCTATCTGGTGGCCGGTGTCGGGCTGTGGGCGGCGATGACCTCGGTCTATTGGGGCGCACAGCGCATTCCCTCGGGACTGGTGTCGGTGGTCTTTGGGCTGACGCCGCTGGTCACCGGGCTGATGGCGGCGCTCTGGTTGCGGGAACGGGCCTTTGGCTGGTCGCGTCTGCTTGGGATGCTCTTTGCCATGGCCGGGCTGGTGGTGCTGTTTGGCCATGGGATCAAGCTGGGCGAGCAGGCCCATTGGGGGATTGGGGCCATTCTGCTGGCGGTGCTGTTTCACTCGGCCAGTGCGGTGGGGGTCAAACGGATCGATGCCCATTTGCATCCTCTGGAGACCACGACGGGCACCTTGATGGTGGCGGTACCGCTGTTTATGCTGAGCTGGATATGGGGCGATGGCCAATGGCCGACCCAGATATCGCAACGCACCCTGTCAGCAATTCTCTATCTGGCGGTGTTCGGTTCGGTACTGGGCTTTATTTTCTATTTCTATGTGCTGAAACGGGTTCAGGCCTCGCAGGTGGCCATGACTACCCTGATCACGCCGATGATTGCGCTCTGGCTGGGGCAGTGGCTCAATGCCGAGCAGATCGATTGGCTGGAGTGGCTGGGCAGCGGCCTTATTCTGCTGGGGCTGGCGCTGTATCAGTGGGGGCATCGCTGGATAAGGGCAGGGATTCCTCTTCTGTCAGGGTCTGATAGGCGTCAGGATGCTTGAGGTTGAAGTCGCGGGCATGTTGCAGGTATTGGGGATTGAAACCCTCTTCGCGAACGGTGGCGATCAGATCCCCGAAAGATTTGCTGCGCTTGATCTCGGTGCTCGCAAGTCCTCGTGGCAGTCCATGGTCGGCGACGATTTTGGAGCCGCGATTGATGTCCTCGCCATGGCCTCGATCATCGGTGTAATACTGGGAGAGCACCAGCAGGCGGGTACCGAGGAAGGCGGCCTCGCCCAGGTCGTGGGTGATGAAGAAGATGGTCATCTGCTCCTCGTCCCAGAGTTCGAGCAGGAAAAGTTGCATGTCCTCCCGGGTGTCCGGGTCGAGGGCACCGAAGGGCTCGTCCATCAGCAGGATGCTGGGCTTCATGATCAGGGACTGGGCGATGGCGGCCCGCTGTTGCATGCCGCCGGAGAGCTGATGGGGATATTTGTGGCCATGTTCGCCCAGCCGTACCCGTTTCAGATATTCCATGGCTTTGGCATGGGCATCGGCCTTGCTCTGCTTGCCGTTGGGGCCCTGGCCCAGACGCAGGCCGAGGGCGACGTTATCCAGCACGCTGAGGTGGGGGAAGAGGGAGTAGCGTTGGAAGACGATGCCCCGATGGACATCCGCTGGCCCCAGTTCCTGATGGTTCAGGGTGATGCGGCCCTGGCTGGGCAGCTCCGATCCCAGGATCAGGCGCAGCAGGGTGGACTTGCCACAACCGCTGGGGCCGACCAGGGTGCAGACCTCGCTGCCGGAGACCAGCAGGTCGATGTTGTCCAGCACCAGCTTGCTGCCATACGACTTGTAGACATCGTCCACATGCAGACGCTGGCCTTGGGCTTGGCTCACTGGTGCGCTCATCTCTCCTCCTTGGCGGCATACCAGGGGAAAGCCCAGCGCAGCAGCAGTCGTAGCATCAGATCCAGACTGAAGCCGATGAAGGTGATCCAGAGCACATAGGGCAGGATGATGTCCATGGCGAGATAGCGCCGTACGAGAAAGATGCGATAGCCCAGCCCCTGATCGGCGGCGATGGCTTCGGCAGCGATCAAAAACAACCAGGCCGCACCCAGCGAGAGCCGGACCGCTTCGATCAGCCGGGGCAGCACCTGGGGCAGGACGATGCGATAGGCCAGTTGTAGCTGACTGGCCCCCAGGGTCAGCGCCTTGGTGATCTGTTCGCCCGGCAGTTGCTTTACCGCCAGCAGCATGTCGCGGCTGATGAGGGGGAAGAGACCGATGAAAATCAGCATCACCTTGGCCAGTTCATCCACCCCGAAGCTGATGAAGAGGATCGGCAGAATGGCCAGAGGGGGAATCATGGAGACAAAGGTGACAAAGGTCTGAAATCCCGAATGAAAACCGGGAAAAAGCCCCATGTTCAGCCCCAGAAACAGCCCCACCAGGGCCGCCAGAGAGACCCCCAGCAGCAGCCGGGTCAGGCTGGCCCTGGTGTCTGCCCACATCAGGTACTGGCCACTGCGCCGATCGGGTTGAAAGGCCATACGCTGGGCGGCATCGACCATTTGTGCCGGGGTCGGCAACAGCTTGTCGCTGGGGTTCTCCTGGTGGCGCAGATGCGAGGCCCAGAGGTAGAACCCCAGGGCCAGGACGAAAGGCAGCATCACCAGCAGTCGGTGGAGCCAGGGGCCGGGGCGGGCGTGGATGCCGAACAGCCGGGGATAGCTTGGACCGGATTTCATGGTTATTGCGCTGTGGCTGCCTCTTGCATGTATTTGGCGCTGAAACGCAGCTTGATGTTGTTGCTGTCGCCCAGTACCGAGCCGTCGTTCAGCTGGATACCGACAAAGTCAGGCGAGCTGGCGGCATTGCCGAACAGCCCTTTGTCGAAGGAGAACTGCCGTACCTGTTCCATGGTCTCTTTCACCTGGGGTGAGGCGGTGAACTCAGCCGCCTTGGCCGCCTGATAGAACATGGCGGTGGTCTTGAGCTGGGCCTTGAACTCCGCCGGGGTGGCACCGGATTGGGTAGCCATGGACTCGATGGCTTTCTTGGCCTGCTCATTCTGGGCCGACATCAGGGCCATGGTTTCGTACCAGGCACCGGTCAGGGCCTGTTTCAGGCTGTCGGGGGCAGAGGTCTTGACCACCATGAGGTCGATGACCTCGCCGGGGATCTTGGAGGAGTCAAAGATCAGGTTGGCACCCTTGGCGTTGCGGGCCTGCATCAGCGGCGGGTTCCAGGTGACGGCGGCCCCCTGGGGGTCAGCGGCGAAGAGGGCGGCGATGTCGGCGTCGCTGGTGTTGACCAGTTTGAGATCCTTTTCGCTCATGCCGTTTTTGTCCAGGGCACGGGCCAGCAGATAGTGGGAGACGGACAGCTCCACCAGATTGACCGAGCGGCCCTTGAGATCGGTGACCTTGGTGCCGTTTTTCATCACGATGCCGTCGTTGCCGCTGGAAAAGTCACCGACGATGACGGCGGTACTGTCCACGCCACCCACGGCGGGAATGGTCAGGGCATCCATGTTGGTCATGGTGCAGGCGTCGAACTTGCCCGCGGTGTAGAGATTGATCGATTCGATGTAGTCGTTGACCAGGGTGAGTTCGATCTCGATGCCGTATTTGTCGGCCCATTTCTTCAAAATACCGGCCTCCTGGGCATAGCCCCAGGGCTCCCAGCCGGTGTAGTGGGACCAGGCGACCCGGAATTTATCGGCGGCCTGTAGCGAAAGTGACAGGCAGAGGCCGGTGATCAGAGCAAGGAGTTTGAATGTCCGCATGAGAGGGCTTCCTCTGTGGTGGTTAGTCGGTAATGTCGATGGAGAAATCGCCCTGAACCTTGCCGGCGTTTTCCATCTTTAAAATATCTTTCTGGGTCTCGGCGGCCAGCTGATCCATCTCCTGGATGTTGGCGGCCATCTTCGGCAGGGCCTCCTGGCGATAGCGGGAGATGTCGTCCAGGGCGGCGCGGATGTCCTCGAAGGATTTGCGTAGTACGCCGATGTCGAGCTGGCTGGTGGAGGCCTGTTTCTGGATCTCCGCCCCCTGCATCCGCAGCCGCTCGGCAGTGCCGGCGATGAGGTTCTCGGTGGTCTTGTTGATCGCCTGCACCTTCTCCAGCACGATGCGCTGATTGGCCAGGGCCATGGCGAGGGTGACGGCTACCTGCAGGGCGCTGACGGTGGTGTTGAGGGCGCGGTTGACGCCACGGATCAGCTCCTTGTTGTTGCGAATCACCATCTCGGTGGTCAGATAACCCTGCTGGTTGACCAGCAGTTGCTGTTGCAGATCCTGGATGCGCTGACGCAGGGGGAAGAGCAGCTCTTCGGAGATGAACTTGTGGCGCGGGTCATCCTGCAAAATATCGTTTTCCAGGCTGGCGGCCAGCCGTTGGTCGATCATGCTGGCCAGTTGGATCGACTTCTCCAGCTTGAGGGTCAGGGCGCGCATGGCGGCCTGATCGTCGGTCAGGGTGATGTTGTCCCGCTTCAACTGTTCGCGCCCGGCCTCCAGGGATTTGATGATGGCATCGATGCTGGTGGAGGCGCTCTCATAGCGGGAGAAGTAGCGTTTGAGTGGGGTGCCGACACCGGGGATGTAACCCAGTATCCGGGTGAGAAAGCCTGCCTCCAGATCCACATGGGCCGGGTCCAGATCCTCGACCTGCATCTTGAGATCGATCAGTGAGGTGGCCACTTGTCCGCCCTCCTCGCTGTCCTGCATCATCTTGTTCAAAGGTTGTTTCAACATGGCGCTACGGCGGGCCGATTCCCGTTGTAGTTCCATGCCCATGCCCTCCATCGCCGACTTGGCACTCTGTTGCTGGCTGCTGTCGTTGAGGTCGATGTTGAGTACCCGGGCCACCACATCCTCTGCCCGTTGGTTCAGTTCAGGGTCGGCGGCCTCCTGGGCGGGCAGCTCGGCAGGCGGGCTGATGTGGAGTTCCTTCTCGAGTTCTTCTTTGTCGGCAAAAGTCAGTTGCGCGGCAAGATCGTCGTTAGCCATGGTCTGTTCCTCAATCAAAGATGATGGTTAGAATTTGCGATCATAGAGGTCGGCCCGAGACGCCAGTCGCGCCAGCTCCGTCATGGCGGATTCCATGTCCATGCTAGCACGGGGCAGGCTGGTGTCCATTTCGGCAATGGCGGCCATGATGCGGTCGATTTGGGTCATGGCCATCTCATTTTGCGCCAGCAGGGTGTCGATCTTGTTGTTTTGGTGAGTCTGTAATTGTAGGCGTTCGTTCAATGAGGCGTACTCCTGCTCATGGGCCTGACTGCGCCGGGCGAGTTGATCCAGCTCCAGCAGGCGGCGGCGCAGGTGGTCATTGTCGATGGCCCCTAACCCCCGGCGGATGTCGGCGATGCGGGTCAGGTTATCCAGCCCGGCCAGGAAAACCTCTTCGGTCATGCCCAGATAGCGGCTGTAGGTCAGCTCATTGGGGTTGAGTTTGCGTCCCAGCAGGGTCTGAAAGGCGTCAAACTTCTCCTGTAAACGATGTAACTGGATCAGCCCCTGGGATTCGTCCAGAGTCTGCAAGTCCCGCTCCAGTTGTTGCACCGAGGCCTGGGTCTCCTGGGCCAGCAACTGGTGCATCCGGTGCAGGTAATCGGCGGCATGTTGATCCCGGCGCAAGACCGAATTGTAGAGCCAGCTGCCCAATCCCAGGGAACCCCCAATGGCAGCTGCCCCGAGAAAGATCAGGCTGGGGCTGAGGAGGGCGGCGGCCAGTCCGCCCAGGATGCCAACACTCACCGGATAGAGTACCAAGGGGTTGAGGGTCGATTGCTTGAGAATGGCACGGGAGACCGCACCCGGTGAAAAATCGACCTTCTCCCGCTCGACCCGTTCCAGGGCAGGGGGGAGGATGATCTCAGGCGGCGGCTTGGGTTGTTGGCGCGATTTGTTGGCGAACACTAATAGCGCTCCGTGACCAGAGAGACCTCAACCCGGGGCAGACGGTAACTGTAGGCGCGATCATTCTCCCCCGGCTGGCGGGGCAGGGGCTGGCTGGCCCCGAAGCCCAGGGCGCGGATGCGATGGCCATCGAGGTTGTAGGTCACCTGAAGATAGCGGGCCACGGCAGCAGCGCGATTGGCGGAGAGATCCAGATTGGCCTGGGAATCGCCCTTCAGACCGGTGTGGCCTTTGATCAGCAGGCGGAAGTTGGGGTAGTGACGCAGCTTATCGGCCAGTTGATCCAGTGCCAGTTTGCCGTTGTGATCCAGAATGTCGGCACTGCGGCGGAAGCTGACCGGAGCGACCTTGAGATTGCCCACCTCTTGCAGATCCTGCCACTGCTGGTCGCTGAGGGCGGAGAAGGATCGGCTGAGGGTATCGCCCGAATTGTCACCTGCTTTGGGGATCATGTAGCCCCCCTGTTGTTGCACCAAGGTCTTGATGGGGCCACTGTTCAACAGCCGGTAGGGGTCGCCATCGGGCAGGGGGTTGGCGTCGAAATCCCCATTGCCGCGCAGGATCTCGATGGTGGACCGGATGGTGGCGACCAGCCCCTCTTCGTTCATGCCTGTCGGGCCGCGACCAAACCAGTGCAGGCCATTGTCGGTCAGGGTGGCCCATTGCACACCTTTGAACATGGCATCGATCTGGACATCATTGAGATCGGTATGCGCCTTGATCTCGTCATGCAGCAGAGAGGGATGCTCGTGATAGTGGCGCAGGGAGGCAAACCAGTTTTTCAGAATCAGCCCGGCGATCTGCGGGTTATCTTTGGCGAAATGGCGCTGGATCAGCAGCACATCGACGATGAGCTTGTCGGTATCCTCACTGCCGATGAGTTTGATGATGCCGGGTTCGGCCAGGGCGCGGCTGACCTCCGGCTCCCAAACCACGGCGGCATCGACCTTGCCCTTGAGCAGTTGCTTCAGGGCATCGGCAGCCCCATCGCTGGGTTTGGACCAGACGCGGTTTGAGTCTTTGAATAGCCCCAGGTCGAAATGGCTGCTGATCGCCTTGAGCAGATGTTCGCTGGGGGAGTTGGGGGTGTAGGCGATCTGCTTGTCACCGAGCTGGCGCAGGGCATTGAGGTTGGGAATCCGATCGGCCCGGGCCACCAGGGCATCGCCACCCTTGGATTCGTCGATGACGCCGATGATGACGCCGGGGAAATCCGCCTTGGGGCCGTTGAGCACATAGGCATCGACGGTGGCCACCGCCAGCTCCAGCTCCTTTTTCCCCAGCTTGGCGAAACGACCGGCATAGTCGGCCTGGTCGTCTTCGCACTGGATGCGATAGCCCGCCTGGCGCATGCGCTGGTTCATGTCGTTAGAGCAGAGCGGGAAATAGCCGATCCAGTTATCGACCCCAATCCGCAGGGTGCCACGGATATCGGCGGCATCGGAGGTGTCCTTCTGCAACTGGTCTTCAAACAGAGGCAGCAGATAGCGGGCGGCGAGAATCCCCAGCGTGCCAATGACAATGATGATGCTGACCGCCCGGAGATGCGGATTCATGGGCGATCCTCAGGGTTTGAACTGGTCGACGGCGAAGGCCGGGGCCTCGGCCAGTACGCTGTCCAATCCCCGGCGCAGGCTTTCCGGATCGGTGGCTGAGCGGTAGTAGAGCCGCTTGGGTTGATTCAGCACGTCATGGCTGCGGATACAAAAGCCGATGGTATGCAGAACCACGGGGGATTCCTCCAGAATACGATCCACCATGCGGCTGGGCTCCTGGCCATCGCTGGCCAGTCCGTCCGTAACCATCACCAGATGATATTCGCCGTAGCCCTGTTGGCGTTGCCCCTGAGTCAGCAGCTTCTGATAGCCGAACTTGAGGGCGTCTTTCAGCGGGGTGCCGCCGCTGGGTCTGATGGTTCTGAGTTGATCCAGGCCCGTGCTGTTGCTGGGGCCTAAGGGGCGCAGTTCCCTGAGCTGGGAATTGATGAACACCGCCAGACCGAAATTGGCCTCTTTCGGCAGATTTTGGGCAAAGGTCGAGACCGCATCCACAGCGACTTCGATCTTGCGCTTGCTGCCGGAGCAGTTGTTCTCGCCCATGCTGCCGGAGCCATCCAGAATGAGGTAGTAGTTGCTGGTGGTCAGATCCTTGGTGTCTGGGGTTGCACTCTTGTCGCTGGCAGGTGGCCAGGAGTTCTCAGGCCGCAGGGCATAGGCAGGCTTTTGATGAGCGGCCGGTTGCGCCTGAGTCGGTTGTGGGTGATTCGAGGGGGCAGCGCTCGGCGGGTTGGAGGTCGAGCTATCCGGGCTGAAAAAGTTGTAGGCCAGATAGCAGGCTACCGCAAAGGTAATGAGGTTGGGGACGACAGATTTTTTTTTCGCCATGGGTGAGACTCCTGGTTGCCAAGGTCAGACTGAAACAGCCGCTGTTATAAGGGGCTGAATACCGAGGATTCGGCCTCGACCTGCAAGACCCGGAACACCACGCGCATGTTGTCGCGCCACTCCTTTTCCGACTTGGGCGGGCAGGGGTCCTGACCGCAGAGACCGTTGCGGGGCTGACTGATGCCATGTCCAACCAGGGCAAATTGGGAAGGATCCAGGGTCACGCCCTGGCTCTGGGCATAGCTGATGATGCTGTCCCGTACTGCATTGGCCCGGGACAGGCTGAGGTTTTTGGCCGACTGTTTGATGCGACCCAGCACCACTTCAGGCTGTCCGGCCTTTTTCTTTTTCAGATAGCCCAAAGGATCGCTATGGCCCTCGACGGTAATCAGGGCACCGCCGTAGGTGGCGGCAAACTCGATTACCTTGGCGAAGGCATCCTGGTAAAGATCGACGCTGAAGCTGTTTTGATTGGGGGCGAAGAAGATCTCGAAGGAGAAGAGTTCGCCCTCACCCAGGGTGCCCTGCTGTTGTTTGCGCTGTACCACGGCAGCAACCTGCTGTTGGTCGAAACGGGTTTGGCTGGTTTTGGCGGTCTGGGTCAGCCCGGATTTGAACTGATCGTAGGACCAGCCCGCATTGCTCAAGGGGGTTGGTTGGCTGATCAGCCCCAGTTGCTGGAAGGTTTTCTGGTTCTCCGCGGTCAGTCGCTGGGCCGAACGGGGGAAGCTGGTATTGGCGAAGAAATCCACATTGCCCTGCCAGCCAACGAAGGTGGCGTCGGCATAAAGCCCTTCGGCATCGGCGGTTGCCTGGGGGCTGTCCAACAGGATCTTGGCAGCAGCGGTGGTCATCTGCCGGTAGGCCGCACCCTGGGATTGTTTGTCACGGAACAGTTTCTGTACCGCTTCCTGGCCCTGTAGCAGGCCGCGAACAAAGGCCTCAACCTTGGGGCGATTGGCCTGTAGATAGTCGGAGCGCACCGCATAGACATCGGCAATGATGCGGTTGGCGGTGCGGGTGGAGAGCAGAATCCGCGCACCCTTGACCGAATCCTCGGCACCACTGCCAACGGTGCCACCAGAGGTCAGCTGCATGGCATCGGGGGTGATGACCATGGCGGCATCGACATCGGCCTGGTGCAAAGCGGCGCCAGGGGTGTTGTCAGAGCCGGTCAGATCGGCCAGCCAGCGCAGTTTGACATCCTTGGGGGATAGCCCGGCGTCAGCCAGGAGTTTGCTCAGATAGGCCACATGGGGGCCATAGGCCTGGAGGGCGATGGTCTTGCCTTTGAGGTCTTTGGCGCTGTGGATGCCGGGCTTCACCACCATGGCATCGCCGCCGGTCGACCAGGTCATCTGATAGATCAATACCGGCTTGGTGCGGGGATCGCGGGAGAGGGTTTCCACTGCCATGTTCATCATACCCATGGTGCCGCGCAGATAGGGCGAACGGCCAGAAAGGTAATCCTTCAACTGTTCGC
Source organism: Sedimenticolaceae bacterium (assembly GCA_050292235.1). Classification (GTDB taxonomy): domain Bacteria; phylum Pseudomonadota; class Gammaproteobacteria; order Chromatiales; family Chromatiaceae; genus JBNKLG01. The sequence continues at coordinate 11,702 of JBNKLG010000054.1, forward strand.
TGAACACATCCTTGCGTACCAGTTGCAGATTCAGTTCCAGCTTACCAAAGGTGCTGTTGCCTGTGGTGCGGGTGTTGTCCCCATTGGCGTGGATGGTGGCGATATCCCCGCCCCAGGTGATGATGGGGACCTGAACCGGCGTTTGCGTGCTGACATCCCGGATTGTGGTCTGGCTTAGTGTCTGGGTAAAAGGTGGTGCATCGATGTACTGAGGGGCGGCTTGAACATGGCTGCTGAAGCTGAGCCAGGCAAAGCCACTGAGGAAAAGGCCAAAGAAAGGAATACGCATCGTAATTCCTTCAGAATGAGGATGGTCTTGCCACACATCTTAACGCGAGCGGAAAAGAGTACAAAACGGCATAGGGTTCGGCTTTTGCCGAAAATGGGGATATGCTTTGCCTCAGTTTTTCATTAACTCCTGATACGCTAGCTATGAATGATCTCAAGGATCTGGAACTCATCATTGCCTCGGGCAACCCCATTGTCCTGATCGAAACCCACGAAGAGAAAAGGGTTGAGGCCCTGTTTGCCCGGCTGGCGGTACGGTTGAACCGCTCCCTCTATCGTTGGTCGGTTGCCACGGGGCTGGCACGGATTGATCTGGTGGAGCCACCGCCGCCCCCTGAAGCTCAACAGCAACCGACAGAGGTGCTCTCCCATATCCTGCGTACCCGGGAGCCGGGGCTTTACCTCTTCTATGACATTCACCATTGGGTGGACGATCCTACGACATTGCGACTGATGCGCGAGGTGGGACAGAACCACAATCGGGTGTCCCATACCCTGGTGATGGTGTCACCCAAGCTGGAGACCCCTCTGGAGCTACGCACCCTGGCGACCCGGTTCGATCTGGCCCTGCCGGGTCGCGAGGAGCTGGAGGCACTCATCTATGAAGAGGCCCATCAATGGGGGAAACAGCATCGCAAACGGGCCCAGGCCAGTACCAAAGTGATCAAGATGATGATCAACAATCTGCTGGGGCTGACCATGCCCGACGCCCGCCGTCTGGTGCGCCAGTCCATTTACGATGACGGTATCCTGAGCGAAGAGGACATCGACGAGGTCAAACGCGCCAAATACAAGCTGCTGGATCAGGGCGGCGTGCTGGCATTCGAGACCGATACGGCCCGTTTTGCCGATGTGGCAGGGCTGGCCCACCTCAAAGGGTGGCTGGCGGCGCGTCGAAAGGTCTTTATCGATGACGACACCCCGCCGGGACTGGATCCGCCCAAGGGCATCCTGCTGTTGGGCGTGCAGGGCGGTGGCAAAAGTCTGGCCGCCAAATCCGTGGCCGGGGCCTGGGGGCTGCCGCTGTTGCGGCTCGACTTCGGCACCCTCTACAACAAATACTACGGCGAGACCGAGCGCAACCTGCGGGATTCCCTCCGTACCGCTGAGATCATGGCGCCCTCAGTGCTTTGGATCGACGAGATCGAAAAGGGGCTGTCTGGCGATGAGGACAGCGGTCCCGCCAAACGTGTGCTGGGTACTCTGCTGACCTGGATGGCAGAACGCAGTGCCAAAGTCTTCCTGGTAGCTACGGCCAACGACATCGAATCCCTGCCGCCGGAATTGCTGCGCAAAGGTCGTTTCGATGAGATTTTCTTTGTTGATCTGCCCAAACCCGAGGTGCGCGAAGTGATCTTCGAGATCCATTTGCGCAAAAGGGCACAGGACCCGACCGCCTTTGATCTCAACGTTCTGGCGACGGCAGCCGAAGGCTTTACCGGTGCCGAGATTGAACAGGCGGTGGTCTCTGCCCTTTACAGCGCCCATGCTCAGGAGACCCCCCTGAATACCGAGCATGTGTTGGCCGAGATCAGCAAGACCAGACCCTTGTCGGTGGTGATGGCGGAAAAGATCGCCTATCTGCGCGCCTGGGCGGCAGAACGCACGGTGTCGGCAGATTAAAGTGATGCTTGGCTTGACGCAGGTGACAAAGGCAGTAGAGTTATCCATTTTACTGAGGATGGGCAAGGCCAATGGCGATTGACGCAGCAGAAGTGCCCGGTCTGGTCGAAAAGATGCCTGCCTTTCCTCAGGGTGTGACCAAAGTATTGGATCTGGCCTCTCGGGCCGATTGTGCCCCCAAATCCCTGGTCCAGGTGATTGAGCATGACCCGGTGATGACCATGAAGGTGCTCAAGCTGGTCAATTCCGCCTATTTCGGCCTGTCGCGTCCCATTAATTCCATCAACCACGGCGTGGTTTACGTCGGTATCAATACCATCAAAAACCTCGCACTCTCTATTGCTGCCATTGGCATGTTGCCAAAGACCAATAAGGCCGGGTTTGATATGAATCAGTTTCTGGCCCACTCTCTGGGCGTGGCTTCGGTAGCCAAACGACTGGCCACCCGGCTTGGAGTGCCCGACAAAGACGCAACGGATTTCTTTGTGGCCGGGCTGTTGCACGATTTCGGCAAGGTGGTGTTGGCACAGTTCAAACCCGAGGAGCTGCGCCGATCTCTGGATCAGGCCGCCGATCAGGCCCGCAGTCTGCATGAGGTCGAGATTGAAACCCATGGCGTGAGCCATGCGGAGATCGGCGGCAGTCTGGCAGAGGTCTGGAAGCTTCCCCTGAGTCTGTCCCATGCCATTCGTCATCACCATGATCCTGAACAGGGGGTGAAAGAGGGCGATGTCGGCATGTGCGAAGCGGTCTTTGCCGCCAACCAGATCGTGCGTTCCCTGAATTTTGGTGATTCGGGCAACCCATTGATTGAGGACTTTCCACCAGCAGTTTCATCACGTCTTGGTGCAGGTCTGCCAGGCCTGATGGCCGAACTGGGCGACCTCAGTGGAGAGATGGAAAAGGCGCGTTCTTTTTCACAGCTATAATGATAAGTTTGATGATGGATATCGAGCCCTACATAATGGCTCATAAATTCTGGCTTTCATGCCCAGTGGATCTCTGTTTCCTATCAGTGGCCAAGGATACATAGCGTGCGTTTTAAATTTTGGGGTGTGCGAGGCTCGATACCATCACCAGGACCGAAAACCATTCGGTATGGGGGTAATACCACCTGTATTGAGGTGCGTGGCAACGATAACGAACTCCTGATCCTGGATGGTGGAACCGGCATCTTTCCCCTGGGACAGAACCTGGTCTCTGAGTTTCCCCTCAAGGCCCACGTCTTTATCTCCCACACCCACTGGGATCATATTCAGGGCCTGCCGTTGTTTTTGCCCATCTTTGTTCCGGGTAACGAAGTGACCATCCATGGTGCGGCCGATCCCATTACCCAGCGGGGTATTGGCGAGGTGTTGTCGCGGCAGATGGAGTACGCCTATTTTCCCGTGCGTGAGGCCGAACTCAATGCCCGTATGGCCTACCAGAACATGCAGGAGGGACAGGATGTCCAGGTTGGTAGTGTCAGAGTACGGTGTCTGCTGCTTAACCACCCGGTGCTGAATTTTGGTTATCGCCTTGAGTGCGGGGAAAAATCCTTTGTCTTCACGGGTGACCATGAGTGGCCCTATAACATCTACAACCCCGATGAATCGGAATATGCCGATTATCAGGAGATGGTGGATGACCAACGGGACCGCATCCTGGCGTTCTTTCAGGGTGCCGATGTGCTGGTGATTGATACCGCCTATACCGATGCCGAATATCCCAAACGCAAGGGCTGGGGTCACGGCACCTTCGGTACCAGTATCGAAGCCGCCCGGGAGGCTGGCGTGAAACGGGTTTTTCTCACCCATCATGAACCCACCCGAAGCGATGAAGATCTGGAGGCCGTTTTCGCTGAGGCCAAAGGAACCCACGCCGTGGGCCGGACAGGGGATCCTGAGTTTGAACTGGCACAAGAAGGGTTGATGATCGAAGTCTAAAAACACACCAGGAGAATCGACATGAAAAGCCCCATTATCGGCACTCTGGCCATGGCAATAGCCCTTTTGCTGGGATTGACCCCGCCCAGTATCGCCTACGATGGCGAGCTCTATACTGTCTGTAAACTGGATCCGAACGGTGATAACTTCCTGGCCATCAGGTCCTGTCCCTCCTCCCGATGCCGAATGCTGGCCAAACTGCCACCGGGCACCTTCCTTTGGACTTACGAACCCTACTCGGAAAAGGGGTGGCGCCATGTCGGCGTAATGCGCCATTTCGATGACCAGTACACCCCCCATGGCCCTTCTGGGTATGTGTTTGATCAATATATCTGTTATGTGGATTTGAGTCGGTAATGGGCATGGAATCCTCCCCCGAAAAGGTGGACACTCTTTTCATGCAGCTTGTTTTAACTCAAAATTAGCTGGTGATAAATAGTTCAACGATGAATGGCGTCTTACTTGGTTGTAAAACGTCATGTATCCACGAATGGTCTTCAGGTATTCCGCTTCTGTGGTGAATCTCACCCGGTGAATGACATCCGCCTTCATGGAATGGAAAAACCATAATCGCGTTCGACCCGGCAAATGCGAACCCGGAACGTTGAATACCAGTCTGCTGCCTGGTTTTGGGCATGCTGATGCGAAGGGTTGTCTTTCCAGGCCCTGATGGCTTCAAGACTGTCCCAGTAGGAAACCGAAATGCCAATCTCTTGCCTGGCTGATTCAAATCCCAGAAAACCAGGTTGATTTGAGGCCAGATTCAGCATGGCCTGTGCTGTCTCCGTGTAGCCATTGTCAACCTCAGTCCTGATCGAGGTAAAGATGACGGCATAATAGGGCGGCTGGGGTGTCACTATTGTCATTGTCTGCGGCCTGTCTCTATAGGATCCTGTTTGTCGTATTTGCGACAAAGCCTTCTCTGTCGCGGTTCAGGGGGTATGGCCGGAGCTGATAGGGTGGGGTGGGTTTTCATCCGGGTTTCCTTCAAAATCAGAGGGTGGCATAACACACTTCATAGACGCCACCGATGACCACAAATTCATCTTCGCCCTTGAGTCTTCCCGGTAGCAGGCGGTGGAAGAAGGCGATCTTGGCCAGAGGTACCGCCATCTCCACAATATAGTCGCCAAATTCGCTCGCGCGTTCCCGGTCTGTCGAAAAAGAGGAGAGATTGTTGAGTAGAACCTGATGGCGGCGGTGGCCGAGCTTGCCCAGTATCTCGTGGTCACCCACCCGGTTCATGCCACGATAGAGGGTCATGTGGGATTCATCGGGAAACTGCCGCCCCAGTTCGTATTGGCAATAGCTGTAGACCAGGTCCAGCTGGGATTCCAGGGCGTTGGCACCATAGAGGCCCCGTGCCCGCTGTTCTATATAGTGTTGGTAGCTGTCGCTGGAGAAGTCGCGGATGGGGCTGCCATGGTGGCGTGGCAGCAGGCCGAAGCGGGATTCGACCCAGCCTTTGAGAGCGGCCCCTTCGATACCGTCGCTGTCAAAGGCCCAGCCGCGCAGCAGTCGCAGATAGCTGGCCTTGGCCCTGGATCGGGCGGTGGTTTTGCTATAGCCCGCCTCTTCGGGATGTCCCAGGCTGAACTCGGCGTCCATATGATCCTGAAACAGTTGCGCCCGTTCGGCGTGATCCGGGAGTTTGTCCAGTCGATGGAAGAGGTCACTGTGCAGCTCCAGTACACCATCCAGCAGCAGTGCCACCGGGTGCTGTTGAAAGGTCAGGCTACCGAGGATGACCGGGGGCAGGTTGCAGCGATTGACCGGCAGTCTGGCATCGGCGGGCAGGCTGGGGGGGAGGCCAGGGGGCTCGCTGGGGTTTTGTTTGTGATCATCCATACATTCGCTGGGTGTTTGTTATGAAGCCGACCAGGATTTTTTGGCCGGGTATTTAATAAAAAAATATTAATATCAATTAGTTAATGTGAAAAATCGGCCCTGGCACAGCTCTTGCTCTCTAGGTGTGTGACGAAGCATTTTTGCTCTGGTTCATTCATCAACACCTAGGAGAGAGACTATGGCACTGCGTCAATGTGCAATCTACGGTAAGGGCGGTATCGGCAAGTCTACCACCACTCAGAATCTGGTCGCCGGTCTGGCCGAATTGGGTAAGAAAGTCATGATCGTGGGCTGCGACCCCAAGGCCGACTCCACCCGTCTGATCCTCCATTCCAAGGCTCAGAACACCATCATGGAAATGGCCGCCGAGGCCGGTACCGTGGAAGATCTGG
>JBNKLG010000055.1:0-17493 GCA_050292235.1 Sedimenticolaceae bacterium
GAAGCAGCGGAAGCGGCCTACAACCTATTTTGCAAGCACTTTCTCTCCATTCGCGAGGCCTTCGGCCTGACCGCCAAGGGCTGATGCCCAGACCTGTTCAGCCGCTGGCCACGACAAACCAGCGGCTGATCCTCAAAACGCCAGCGTTTTTCCAGCCGTTTCAGAGAGACCGGAAAGGCAGTGCCCACCTCCTGAGCAAAGAGGGATATCCGTAACTCCTCGAACAGCCAACGCATCCCTTCCAACCGCACCTCAATGCAGCCCTGCTGCCCGCTTGCACTCGATCCGGAATCAATCCATTAGGGACATCGCAATAGGTCGATAACAAAGCCATGGGACAGTCGGCTTGATTGGCCTTTCTTTAGCTGCCCCGCGAGGGCTGGATCGCGGTCTAGGATCAAAACTCAGAGTGGATTGGCCGCCAACTCCCCCCACTCCTCATCGGTAAAGAGACGCGAGCGGGTGAGAAAAGCCATGCCCTCTGAGCCCTCCAGGGAGAAGGTGCCGCCCTGCCCTTCGGTCACATCGATAATGAGCTGGGTGTGCTGCCAGTATTCGTATTGGGATTTGCTGATATAAAAGGGACTGCCACCAATCTCGCCCAGAAGAACATCGCGCTCTGGCGTCACGGTAATCTCGCCGGGCAGATAGCAGTTGGCGGCACTGCCATCACAACAGCCACCAGACTGATGAAACATGACCGGGCCATGCTTGCTCTTGAGGATTTCGATCAGAGCCAGTGCGGCCTCGGTGGCTACCACACGTTCTACCATCTTGCACTCCTTGCAAAGGGGCGGAAAAGTCTCCGTTTCCCCGCCCCCTTACCCAGGTCAAATCAAATTTGATCAGAAAAAGCCGAGTTTTTGTTCGGCGTAGCTCACCAGGAGATTCTTGGTCTGCTGGTAATGGTCCAGCATCATCTTATGGGTTTCACGACCAATGCCCGATTCCTTGTAACCACCAAAAGCGGCATGGGCCGGATAGGCGTGGTAGCAGTTGGTCCAGACTCTACCGGCTTTGATGGCACGACCCATGCGATAGGCCAGATTACCGTTTCGGGTCCAGACTCCGGCACCCAGACCATAGAGGGTGTCGTTGGCGATGGCCAGGGCCTCCGCCTCATCCTTGAAGGTGGTTACGGCCAGCACCGGACCGAAGATCTCCTCCTGGAAAATGCGCATTTTGTTGTGGCCCTTAAACAGGGTTGGCTGCACGTAGAAGCCGCCAGCCAGATCACCAGACATTTCCTGTTGCGAACCACCGATCAGACATTCGGCACCCTCTTCCTTACCCAGATCCAGATAGGAGGTGATCTTGGTGAGCTGCTCTTTGGATGCCTGGGCACCCATCATGGTGTCGGTATCCAGGGGATCGCCCTGGGTGATGGCCTCGATGCGTTGCAGACAGCGGGCCATGAAGTCCTCGTAGATGTCTTCCTGAATCAAAGCGCGGGAGGGGCAGGTACAGACCTCACCCTGATTGAAGGCAAAGAGCACCAGCCCCTCGATCGCTTTATCGAGAAAGTCATCCTCCTTTTCCATCACATCCGAAAAGAAGATATTGGGCGATTTGCCACCCAGTTCCAAAGTGGCCGGAATCAGATTATTGGCCGCCGCCTGGGCAATGAGACGTCCGGTCGTGGTGGAGCCGGTAAAGGCGATCTTGGCAATCCGGGTGCTGGTAGCCAGGGGCATGCCTGCTTCACGCCCGTAGCCATTGACCACATTGAGTACACCGGGAGGCAGCAGATCGGCAATCAGCTCAACCAGGATCAGCAGTGAAATCGGGGTGGATTCAGCTGGCTTCAGCACCACGCAGTTGCCCGCACCCAGGGCCGGGGCCAGTTTCCAGGCTGCCATGAGAATGGGGAAATTCCAGGGAATGATCTGACCCACCACGCCCAGGGGTTCGTGGAAATGGTAGGCCACAGTGTTCTCGTCCAGATCGCTGATAGCGCCCTCCTGGGCGCGCAGGGCACCGGCAAAATAGCGGAAATGGTCAACAGAGAGGGGAATATCTGCCGCCAGAGTCTCGCGAACCGGCTTGCCGTTATCCACGGTCTCGGCATAGGCCAGCATTTCCAGGTTTTGCTCTATGCGGTCTGCGATACGCAGCAGTATGTTTGCCCGTGCGGCGGGCGGGGTCCTGCCCCAGGCATCTGTTGCGGCATGGGCAGCATCCAGGGCCTTCTCGACATCCTCCGCACCTGAACGGGCCGCCTGGGTATAGACCTTGCCGGAGATGGGGGTGATCACATCAAAATAGGTACCCTTGACCGGCGGCGTCCACTGCCCCCCAATGAAGTTGTCGTATTGGGCTTTGTACTGAACCTTGGCATCGGCATGGCCGGGAGCGGCATAGCGCATAGGAAATCTCCTTCGATTGTGGCTAAGAGGAATCATCAACACCGGTACACAACCGGCTGCTCTCTCAGGGCAAGGCCCATGCCAACAACTAACCCACTGATATCAAAAGACACCCACCCCCGTCACGCCACCAATGACACGTCTCAGACCGTGACACTGTTCCAAAATGACACAGTCACTCGCCCAGAATGTAACTTTGACTTGCCTCTCAACCTCAAAGGCATATAGTCGAGGGAGATCCAATCTTTGAGGTGTGGTCATGGGAACTCAGGCAATGACCAAAAGAACCAGCGCTGCCCTGCGGCAGGCCCGTTTTCAACTGACCGAAATCGGCGAAATTCCCGAGAATATCCCTGTGGACGCACTGGTGGCCCGTTCCTGGATGCGCAGCTTTCAGGCGGGACTCATGCCCACCGGACGTCTGTCCGGGGATGTCCACTTGAGCCATACCCAGCTCAGTCAGAACCTGGATCGACATCAGACCTGGCTGGCCCATGCCAGACCGGTGATGAGCTACCTCTATGACCAGACCCGTGACACCGACAGCATGGTGATCCTGGCCGATGAGCGCGGTTTGCTGCTGCAATCCATCGGCGATCCAGACATCCTCACCCGCGCCCAGCGAGTGGCGCTTTCGCCTGGTGCCTGCTGGCATGAGCAGTATCGCGGCACCAACGCCATCGGCACGGCACTGGCCGAGGCGGCCCCCGTGGTCATCAACGGACCGGAACACTATCTGGAACGCAACACCTTCCTCACCTGCGCCGCCGCCCCGGTAGCGGCACCGGATGGGCGTCTGCTGGGGGTATTGGACATCTCCGGCGACCATCGCCGTCACCATCCTCACACCTTCTGTCTGGTGCGCTCGGCGGCACAGATGATCGAAAACGGCCTATTCAAGGCCCAGCATGGTGCCGATCTGCAACTGCGTTTTCATCCCCTTTCTGAAGGCATCGGCACCCTGGCCGAAGGGGTTGCCGCCCTCTCGGGCGATGGCTACCTCATCGGTGCCAACCGGGCCGCCCTGGACATCCTGGGCCTGACCCCCATCGACCTGGGTATCGTCCATCTGGAACAACTGTTTGCCAGTCGCCTGGGAAATCTGCTCAAGGCCGCCAGCCAGCGCCAAGGTGAGCCCATGCCGCTACAACTGATCAAAGGAAAACACCTCTTCGTCCGGATTCACCTGGGACGACACCACACCGTCACCCAGAACGCAGTCCCCCGCCCTGAACCCAGTACAGATGCCCTGACCAAACTAAATACCGGCTGCCAGCACATTCAAGCCCTCATCACCAAAGCGCGCAAGGTGGTGGCAAAGCCCATCCCAGTGCTGTTGCAGGGGGAATCCGGCGCCGGCAAAGAGGTCTTCGCCAAGGCCATGCACCAGTCCGGCCCCCGTGCCGACCGCCCCTTCATCGCCGTGGATTGCTCCGCCCTGCCGGAAAACCTGATCGAGGCCGAACTCTTCGGCTACGCCCCAGGTGCCTTTACCGGTGCCCGGCGCGATGGATTTCCTGGTCGTATTCGCGAGGCCGAAGGGGGTACCCTGCTGCTGGACGAGATCGGTGATATGCCGTTGGTAATGCAAAGCCGTCTGCTCCGAGTGCTGCAAGAGCGTCAGATAACGCCACTGGGCAGCAGCAAGGCGATAGCAGTTGACTTTGCCCTCATCTGTGCCACCCATCGCCACCTGAAAAGCGAAGTCGATGCCGGACGTTTCCGCGCCGATCTCTACTACCGACTCAATGGACTAACGCTGATGCTCCCGGCCCTGCGCGAGCGTCAGGATTTCACCCAACTGCTCGAACGTTTGATCAACGAATCAGCGCCCCATCCAGGCGTCTATCTGGATGCCCAGGTAGCCACTGCCTTCAGCACCTACGCCTGGCCTGGCAACCTGCGCCAACTGACCAACGCCCTGCGCACCGCCTGCGCCTTGCTGGACGATGGGGAAAAGCGCATCAGCTGGCCCCATCTTCCCGACGATCTGGCCGAAGCACTGCGTCAAGCCTCATTGACTAAGCCGCTCAACCCGCTCAGCAGTATCAATAATCTGGAGGACCTCTCAGCCGCTGCCATAAAGCAGACCATAGAGACCAGTGGCGGCAACATGAGCGAGGCCGCACGACGACTGGGCATCAGCCGCAACACACTCTATCGCAAGCTGAAAAAGAGCCGGTCTGCCACGGGGCATGACAAAGCCCATCGCATCCAACTCAAACATTGATTTTCTGTAAAAGAGGTCAGGCAACTTGATATCAACCTGTTACTTTGAGATCAAGCTGCCCCCTTCGATGTACCCCTGAATCAATGGCGTAGTTTCGCCAAGACTAATTTGATGTGATCGCTATGACGTTCAACCGCAGCGGCCAGGATAATGGTGGAGATACCCAGTATGGTCATGCCCATCCAGTTACCCAGATCAAGGCTACCCATGATATCGACCAGCAGAGTGACCAGACCTGCTACGGTCATGGGCAGACCGAGGCGCAGCTGGAGAGTCCTATCGCTGATATAGCCGAGGTGGGTCACTGAACCTGACAAAACCATGGCAATGACACCGCTCAACGCACCGGGCCATAGGATCAGCTGTATTGCAGAGACCAGCAGGCCAATATTGAGAATAGCGTTGGCGTATGCCCGTCTGTTTTTGCCTGTGCGCAGGTAAAGATCCATAAGGGCGGTGGTTATGACGCCAAAAAACAGCAGCGAGACCCACTGGGTATCCCAGTGCCACAAGCGAACAGCCATCTCGCCCAGGGCGCTCGCTACAGCGATGGCCGGAAAGAGCGAGACCTTTTCAAGAAAGCCTTTAACAGTATCCAGTTCGGTGATTGACTGAGCGATTTGTCGAAGGATCAGATAGGCGATGAAGGCCAGACTGAGAATGGCAACGCTCTCTTCTGCATAGAGGTAAGCACTACGAACCAGCATAACGGCCAGCGGAAGCAGTGTCAGCCCCATGGCCACAACACCCTCGAAGGTTTTCAGTGCCAGCACTTTAGTTCTTTGCGCCATGAAATACCTATGGCTGAGCAGCACGACGGGCAGTATCAACAGACTGACAATACCTATTGCGCGAACAGGTAGCATAAGGAGGAGAAGATTCAAAATCAGCATCCAGCTCAGTTGGCGCGAAACAGGCCTTGCCAGCACGCTATAACTGACCCGTGCCTGAATCCAGAGGAGCAGCACACTGCCTGCCAGCAGATACCAGACGGTATCTATCGAGCCTGCACTCCAGACAGCAAAGTCGGGATAGTGGATATTCGCTGGCATACCCTGCAGTGCGCTATAGAGCATGGCTGCCAAAATCGTGAACACAGCCGTGATGGAGATCAGACTCAAAGTCAGGAAGAGGCGAGCACTCTTTTGCTCTTGCAGCCATCGGCTGGTTCCGAAGCCCAGCAGCGTCAGAAGCGCTGTCTCTCCGAGGAGCAGACCATAGCGATAGAGATCTGTGCTCGCCTCCCAGTGTTGAAACAGAAAAAGAGCGATGGCCAGAATCGTAACGCCGCCACCCAGCAGGCGCAGCACCGTGGATATCTGCAGATACCCAGCCAGGCGGGTACGCCAATCGGATAAGGGTTGATCAGATAGGTCTGAGGAAATGTCATCGGTGGAAAACTCGAGTTGATGGTTCATGATGCTGTCTCCTCCATCAGCATTTTGAGTTCAGCCCGTCGCGCCCTTAGCTGCTCCTCACGTTGAAAACGCTCTTCCAGAGGATCTTCCAGAATCATGGCTGCCACCGCTTCAGACCGCATTTCCCGACGCGTGATATCCAGCTCCCAGCGATCAAATGCTTTTTCGGTGCTGTCCGTATCGTCGGGTGCAGACAGCAGGTTCTTTTCAGCCCTGGCCGTCAGATCGCGACCGCGAAATTCTCTGAGGCGTTGTTCATCCTGACCGAGTTTCTGTTCCAGTTTCGACAGATTGTCTGAGAGGCGAGCCTGCAAGTCAGTGGATTGCGTCCGCTGTTGCTCCAGACGCTGAATCAACTGAGTGCAGCTATCACGGCGCTCCAGGCAGGCCAAAGCCTGTGTTTCATCGGTAGCGGCCAGTAATTTGGCCCTTCGAACCCAGTTCTGCTCATCCTGTCTGGCCTGAGCCAATTGTGCGCCAAGCTGTTCGATGTCGCGGCGGGCGCGTGATTGCTGGAGTTTGAGGCGTGCGATGGCATCGCGGCTCTCTTGCAGGGCCGCATCAATGACGGCATCGTGATTTTCGATCCGATTGACCGCCTCATCCAGGTGAGACTTTACGGATATTGACAGGCGTTTGAAGATACTCATTTACTCTCTCCCGTTGTTTGTGTCGGTATGGAGAGCATTCGCCATTTTGATATATTTTGCTACTAAAAACGAAATAGTTTATCCCTACAATCCTTTTGGTATTGAAATACAGTACGTTTACCTGATTGCAAACCAGAGTTCCATCAATTATGGCTGCCTTCTGAATGGTTCAAACAGACCGTAATTCCAAGGCCGAATAGCCAACACCAGGGTTGTTCCAGATCGTTTATCCAGTGGCAGCCGGGCATCCTCATCATTCAGCTCATCGAACATTCTGCCAAGCTGTTCCATCTTGCGCTGAAAAACGGCATTTGAGCTCTCGCTCAACATACCGTTCATGACAATCAGCCGCTCGCACTCACCTTGAAAATGGGTGGTAAAAAACTCAGCCTCGATCTTATCCAGAAAGAAGCGCTGAATAGGCCCGTTGTCCCGCCATTTAAAATTTTTGGCAACCAGCCGTTTCACCCTGTTTTTTGGGAGTAGCTCAATCATCTTCAGACGATCCAGTTTGGCCAAATGCTTGATACATTGGGTCTCTGACAGCTGGTAATACTCAATAATCTCCTCCACTGTCCAGTGATTGAGGACACAGACGGTCACCAGCAGCAGTTCCAGATCACTGGCAATCTCTTGCTCCTGTTCAAACGACAGGGCCGATATGGCCGTGGCATCCGCTCGTTCGTTCATCATCTGTACCAGATGAGATATCTCCATATCCATGAGCTGGCAGACCTCTTCCAGGCGTTTCAACGAAAAGTTTTTTTCGGAAAAAAGGCGTTTGACACTGGCCTCCGACAGCGCCAGATGAGTGGCCACATCCGCATAGGTATGGCCATGGGACTTCAGTGCCTTTTTGAGGGTATCAATCAGTTGTTGTGTCTGTGCCATGGCCAAATAGTATCACTTTTTAATACCTTTTACGTGCAATATTGCAAAGATCATGACTTGAGTATCCCAATCAATACAGTCATCATGAACAGATCGCCGATTAAAACCGAGCCACCTGTCCCCTGGGACAGGCCCTCTGAAATCAACCGAAAAAGATCCGACCAGCCACTGGAATGTGACCTAGACCAGCGCATCCCTTACAATCCCCTCCTTTGCCATCATTGACCCTAGCCTAGTAAGGAGTCCTCAGGCGTGAGTGCGCAAATCACTGTCCAAAACAGCGAGGCCGTTGAGTACCAGCTGGATGTCGCCAGTATGGGTGCTCGCACTTATGCCTTTACCATCGACTGGCATTTCCGCCTGCTGCTGGCTGCGGCCTGGTTCATCGCAACTGGGTTCATTCTCACATGGGACACTGTGGGCGATCTGTTTAAGGATTTGTTCGAAAGGGACACCCGTGCCCTGACAGCCCTCTATGTTTTATTGATTCCCACCCTGGTGATCTATTTTCTTTACCACCCCATCCTGGAGATCCTGATGAAAGGCCGCACGCCGGGAAAGCGTATGGCCGGGGTGCGTATTCTCACCCAGGGCGGCCAAGTGCCAGGGGCAGGTGCCCTGCTGATCCGCAATTTGTTCCGACTGCTGGACAGTCTACCCGGACTCTATCTGGTCGGCCTGGCTACAGTGGGATTCACCAAGAACAGCGTACGCATCGGTGATCTCGCCGCTGGTTTGGTGTTGGTCTACGACCCCGATATCGCCAAAAAACAATCAGCCGCAGCCACCCGTTTGGCACTCTCCTCCGACATGCCACCCGAGCATCAGGATCTGCTGCTGGATCTTCTGGATCGCTGGCGCACCCTGGATACCGCCTCTCGTATCCGACTGGGAGAAGGTGTTCTGAAAAAGATCGCGCCAGAAAATTTATCACTTGGCCAGCGCTTAGAGGGCGCTTCTGACAAACAACACAGCAAAGAGTTATTGACCCGGCTCCAACAACTGACACAACTTCCATGACCCAGGAACAAAGCACCCAGGCCCAGGCCAACTGGCTGCAACAGCGGGTGGCCCGCTGGCAGGATTTTGAAAAACGTCTGGAAGCCGATCGCAAACGGCCCGGCTCGGATGTGACCGCTGCCCGCGAGCTGGTCTCCGGCTATCGCGCTTTGGCCAGCGATCTCTCCCTGGCCAAACGCACCCTGCCCGATGGACGTTTGCGCCGCCATCTGGAATCGCTGTTCGTACGCGGTCACGGACTCATCCACAGCGATTCTGAACGCCTGCTGAGCCGCTGGCTGAGGCTCTACCGTAGCGAGGTGCCCGACCTGATGCGCCAGATGCGCCAGCCTCTGTTCAACACCGGCCTGCTCTTTATCGTCTGCATCCTGGCCGGATGGCTGTTGGTGAACCAGTTTCCCGAACTGGCCTCCCTCTTCGCCTCGCCCAAAATGATCGAGCAGGTGCAAGGGGGCAAGCTCTGGACCGAGGGCATCTTCAACATCATGCCCTCCTCCTTCATGTCGTTGTCCATCATGACCAACAACATCGTGGTCTCCCTGTTCGCCTTTGCTCTGGGGGCACTCTATGGCATCGGTACGCTGTACATCATCGGCCTCAATGGTCTGATGCTGGGCGGCATTTTCGCCTTTACCGGACAGCATCAACTGGATGGCCGACTGTTTGAGTTTGTCATCGCCCACGGGGTGGTGGAGCTCAGCATCATCTGCATCGCCGGAGCCATGGGGTTGAGATTGGGAGAAGCGCTGATTCGCCCCGGACGCAGAACCCGGGTGGCCGCCTTTCAACAGAGCGTAAGCGACACCGGTAAGCTGATGATGGCGGTGGTGCCCTTTCTGGTCATCGCGGGTCTGATCGAGGGCTATATTTCTCCCAATCCGGATCTTGGCCTGCCGGTCAAGCTCCTGGTCGGCTTGGTCTCCGGCACACTTTTCTGGGGGCTTCTGCTGCTGGGGACGGCGTTCAGACAGCGCCCCTCATCCACAGCGACCTAGCTGCGCGCTCACTCAAGAAGCAACCATTTACCTACCCTTAAGCCCCTTCGGTGAATCATTGCGGACTCAAACCACCGCCCTCATCCGCAATGACAGGTAGGTCTTGAGCACCAGTTGATCCACCTGCTGTGGCAAGGCACTGACCACGACGACGCCCATTCGTTGCAGCCGACGCCGGTTGAGTTCGCGGTTTCGCTGGTATTCCAGGGCGGCAAATTGATCGTAGGGGCCCTGCTCATCATCGGCGTTGCCCTGGCGCATGACCCGGATGGCCTCGTCTTCGATGGCGACCACCAGTACCTGGTGTTTGATGCGGAGCAACTGCACCGCTCTGATCAGTTGTGAGTCCGCCTCAGGCTGGTCGATGTCGGTGAGAAACAGCACCAGCCCCCGATGGCGCAGCAGGCGTCGGGTCTCCATGGCGGCACTCAGAGGATTGGCCTCTTTGGCGACAGCGCTGGTTTTACCCAACACCTGATTCAGGTGCGACAGCCCCCTGATGCCACCTGCTACCGGAGTGGAACTCAGCACACTGTCGGCATAGGCGATAAAACCGACCCGATCCTCCTGGTGCAGGATGGCCAGTTGGGCCAGTCGGGAGGCGACGTTCACATAGTGGTGCAGACGATCCATCTGGCCGGAATAGAGGCGAGAGTGACGGCCACAATCCAGTAACAGCAGCAGTTCCAGCCGTTGTTCCCGGCTGAAGGTGCGCACCAGGGGGCGACCCCGACGGGCGGTGGCCTTCCAGTCGATGATGTTCGCCGGATCGCCCGGCTCATAGTCACGCAGTGTCAGCAGTTCGGTGCCGCTAACCGCCCGGTGGCGCAGGCTTCGCCAGCTTTCGCCATCGTCTACCGGGATCTTTTCATCCAGGGCAAAGCCCGCCGGTTCCACCGGACACATCAGCGGCGTCTTGAAACGGCGACTCCACCACACCAGGCCAAAGCCCCCCTTGATGCGATAGTAGAGATCACCCAGTGGGTACTCACCCAAAGCTGTGGCCAGAATTTCACGCTTCAGGGTTTGGGTCTCTCCCGCCGCGATCCGGCACTGAAAAATCTCGTCATCACCGTGCAGAACGGGGTCGTAGGCAGTCTGGCACTCCAGATCCAGGGTTCTGGCGGTTTGATTCTGGATACTGAGTTGATAGTGGCCTTTTACGCCCAACTCCAGGCGGGGCTTGCGTCCAGTGGTCTCGGTCAGCAGGCTGCGTTGCAGAGTCAGCCCTGAGCGGGGTAGCCACAGCCGTTCCAGGAAAACCAGCACCAGCAGCATCAGCAGCGGGAAAAGCCAATAGCCCTCAGCCCCGGCCTCTGTCCACTGGCCCGCAACACCCAGCAGCAGCGTGGCAGCCAGAAGAAATTGCAGGCGGGGGGTGATGGACATGACGCGAGGTTACTCCGCGGTGCGCGGGGCTTCGACCCGGCTGAGGATCTGCTCGAAGATGCGCTCGCCATCCAGCCCCTCCAAAGAGGCCTCAGGGGTGGGCAGCAGGCGATGAGGCACCACTTGTTGGGCCACGATTTTGATGTCATCCGGGGTCACATAATCGGCATTACGCATGGCAGCCTCAACCCGGGCACAGCGCATCACCGCCAAGGAGGCCCGGGTCGAAAGACCCAGACTCAGACCGGGATGATTGCGGCTGGCTGCCGCCAACTCGGTGGCATAGCGATAGAGGGATTCAGAGACATGGACAGCGGCGGCCTCCTGACGGGCTCTCTCCAGCAGATCCGATGGCAGGGGTTTGAGATCGGCGAGACCTGCGGTATGCCCACCACCCGGATGGTCGTATTGCTGCAGGACCTGCATCTCGGCCTCGGTCCCCGGATAGTCGATCATCAGGCGCAGCAGGAAGCGGTCGAGCTGGGACTCGGGCAAGGGATAGACCCCTTCAAAATCCAGTGGGTTCTGAGTGGCGACCACCTGAAACTCCTCCGGCAGAGCATAGGTTTCCCGATCCAAAGTCACACTACGCTCCTCCATCGCCTCCAACAGGGCAGACTGTGTCTTGGGGCCGGTGCGATTGATCTCATCCGCCAGCAAAACATCCACGAACATAGGGCCCTGTAACAGGCGAAAACGGTTCTCCCCGGCATCGAACACGTGGATACCGGTCATGTCCGAGGGCATCATGTCAGCCGTGCACTGGATACGCTTGAAGCTCCCGCCCCGTACTGCAGCCAAGGCCTTGGCCAGCAGAGTTTTGCCCAGGCCAGGTGCACCCTCCACCAGCACATGGCCCTGGGCCACCAGGGCGATGGCCAGACCGTGAATGGCATCTTCCATCCCATAGAGAATGGTGCCCAATTGTTGCTGTAAATGCTGTTCCAGTTGCTGTGCAGCTGTACTCATAGTACCCGTTTCCTAATGTCGTTAATGGTCGTACTTAGTTGATCTAATGGGATTTTCTTGCCAGACCAGGCCCATTGCAACCGGTCTATCTCGGCACTGCTTAAATCAGGCTGTCGCCGTAACCACTGCCAGGCCTCCTCTTCTCCAGCCAGTCGGCGAGCCAGTTGGATATCTACCAGCAGATGCCTGACCAACTCTTTGGCCAAGGTAGCGCGATTCAGACGCCCGGCAAAGAACCCAGCCGTAGCCTTGACCCGATCCAGCTCAGCCGGGAGGTGGGGCCGGGTTTTGATCGGGGCCAATCGGTTGGTATGGCCGACGACATAAACCAGCCAAAAGGCAAACAGAAACAACAGCGTGAAATGCAAGCGCGTATCTTTGAAGAAACGGCTTTTGTCATAGAGGGCGGTGAGACCAAAATGAAAGTCATCGAAGATCAGCTGGCCTTCAGACCCTAAGGTCTGATGTAACAGATTGATGAGGAAAGGGGCATTGTCTGCCCTGCCCAGATTTTCATTGGAGAGCAAACCCGGCAGAGAAGAGAGGTACACACTTCCCTGCCCCGCAGGCAACACCCAAAGCACCGGCACCGCAGAATCCCAGGGTGCCGCCAAAGGAACCGCACCCTGCTCGCCACAAAACTTACGTTCACCTTCCCCTCTGGGCCAGAAAATAGGGGCCGAATTGGCGGACAAAGCCATCACTCCCTGAAAGAGAGGTATCTGAGCCAGTTGGTCGATCTCTATCGACTGTTCCTTGAAGCTATCGACAACCTCGCCCATCTGGGTGAGGGTCTTACCCAAACCCTGCTGCTTTTCCTTAGTTTTAGAGGTTTTCTCTTTTTCTGAGAGACCTTTACGGCTTACGTCGTTTTTTGCTTGCGCTTCGGTCAAACCTTTCTTCTTGGTACCCGAACCCCTCAGTATTGGCCAACCCAACGGCTTGGCCAAATGACGATAAGCTTTTTTCCAAGCCCCCCCCTGACTTTGCCGAGCCCAGGGGGGCAGATGATAATCCGCCGCCAGCATCAGAGCATGATTGCCCTTTTGCAACCAGACAGCCAACTGAGCCCACTCTTCCACCTGATGGGCCGAGGTGGCCGGTACACTAAGAATCAGAAGGTTGCCACTGTTGTCGGGCAGACGATCAAAACGCTGGCGCAGACTCTTAACGGGTACCTTGGCCCCCTCCAGCCAAAGACGAAGCCCCTTCAGCCCATCCTCACCCCGGTCCTCGGAGGTAGGCAGAGAGATCTTGATCGGCTGTGTCCCAGGATTGAACAGCGCCCAAGCCAGTAAGAGCGCCACCAGGGCACTCACTAAAGTTGTCAGGCGATCCTTCATGGATGGGGCGCCAAGGCTTGGGCCTGGGCACGCATGCGCTCCAGGGATTGACTGTCTGCCGATTTACCGCCATAGATCACGGGTTCTGCCGCATCAATCAACGCGGCAAAGCCCTTGGCCAGCTCTGGCTCTCCCCGTTTCAGCGCTCTTAACAGCTCCCGATTGGTAG
Organism: Sedimenticolaceae bacterium; assembly: GCA_050292235.1. GTDB lineage: Bacteria > Pseudomonadota > Gammaproteobacteria > Chromatiales > Chromatiaceae > JBNKLG01. Next base: position 13,441 of record JBNKLG010000055.1, read on the forward strand.
AGTCTGGCCGATAGGGCAGCAGATTGCGCTGCATCAGCTGAGCAACCCCCCATTGCAAGAGAGCTCCCACCTGCGCCTCAGGGGACATTTTGAGAATCTGCTGCCAGTTCGTTTGTGCCTCTTTGCCCATCAGAGACAGAGCACCATCCTGCTCTGCATTCTTGTTAGCATGTCTTCTAAACAGACCGCTAACCCAAAGCTCCCGCCCCACTGTAACCAGGGCAATAAGCACAATCAGCCCCATGAGGAAATAGAGGGTTTTCAGTAAGGTCTCACGTGACAGTTCGAAATCATTGATCCAATTAGCCAAGCGTTCAAGAGACTTTATGTCTCTGGCCTTGAGCCACTGGATGACAGCATCCATGAAATCCAGCTCATTTTTCTTTCGCGTGGCCACCAAGACATCATCCAGCAGTGTCGGCAATCCCTGAAAATCAGGCTGCCAGTTCTGGTTTAATGAAGGCTGGGTGGTAAAGAGGTGTTGATAGAAATGCCACTGCGCAGGCGTTATCTCTTGTGACAGATCCAGCCCCAGAAGATCACGTTCATTGGCATTGATCAGAAACCGCTGTACCTGAGGACAATCCCGAGCCAGAACGATCTTTTGTCCTGGCTCGGAATCCCCTCCAGGCGAACAGTTGGCCAAAGGATTGGCCATAGCCATGGCTGACGTGGCCAATAACCACGTCAGCGACAATAACAAGAACGCTGGCTTCATGCCCCGAGGCGAGCCTCCAGATCGCTGCCGGAATGACTCAGCTTCAGATCATTGAAAAGGACATAGCCGACACTATAGAAAAAAGGATAAGCCAAAGCCGAAATCAGTTGGGAAACACTGGCAGCAATAGGGCTAACACCATGTTCATTAACACCCAACGCCATAGTCAAAATAAAGGCTACAGCAAAATTAGCAACGCCAATCAACAGCGCAGGCACCATAGTAACAATAAAGGTACGCCACCAGTTACCCTTGACCAAGGCATGGCTCTGTGTCAAAGAACCTACAACCCCCTGATCTTCATTGACCAATAAATAAACAAAAAGAGACAAGGCCACCGCGACATAAATCCCCGGGATAATCAGCAAGACCATACCTAACATCATGGCCACCATATACAATAAGCTTGCCAAGAAAAAAGGCAGGAATTTTCTCAAGCCTACGTTAATGCTATCGCCCATATTATCTTCCACATTATTGGCTTGATTGCCAATTCGATAGATCATGGCTGACAAACAAACACTATTGATAACCATCACTACCAATAGGGCAACCACATTAAGAACACCAAAAGAGCCTCCAGAATTGAATAGATAATTAATAACAGCCAGAAGCACGCCCATTATCAGTGCAATGGGAATGACCTTGGGAAAAACCACTGTAAACAACTTGATGCCAGCATCCAAAATGCGACCAATGGGACTGGGCTGATCAGGTAAAGCGTACATATAACTAACTCCTTAAAAATCAGGACAAGAGAATTCAGTAACAACACCCGCACCACAATGGCTCCACCCGAGACAATCCACTCCTTTTTCTCAGGCAGAGGCAACCGTTCAGTCGCCTCTGGGCCCTCTCCAGGGATCTAATCATACAGAAAACCAATGGATTCTTTTGTAGCATCGATCACTTAATAAGTGCGACCAGATCAGTTTGAAATAGTGGGCTAATGCCAGATCGCCGATGAAATCAATCCATCCCAGATGAATGATTACCTCTAATCCGCCGCCCCCGCTCATGCACCAAAAGCCAATCGAGCAGGTCGGTGAGAAAGAAATGCCGATTGTCCTCATAACTGAAATGGCGCACGCTGTCCGGTTTTTGGTTCAGATAGTCGGTGGCCACCTGGACAAAAACCTGGGGGATGCGTTGGTTCAAAGGCGTGGGTTCCACCAAACGCCGCACCACCTGGCGAAACAGCAGGGCAAAGCGGCTGCCGTACGCCCCATCCCTGCCCTGGAATTGGTGCAGTTGATCCCGGTAGGGGTCGAACAGCCGCAGATAGGCGTCCAGGTCAGCTTCTTCGCTCATCGGGACTCACCTGATATTTCAGATCGATCATGCCCGAAATCTGCCAGCCCAAATGGGCGTAAAAGGCCAGGGCATTGGCGTTCTCTTTGTCGGCCAACAGCTGCAATCGGCTGAGACCCAGTCGCTGGGCCATCTGGACAAGATGGGACAAGAGACGCTGAGCGATGCCTTGACGACGAAACGCCTGATCGACGATCACATCTTCGATCAATCCCGCCATTCCGCCTTCAGCGGTAGAGACCATGAGCTGAAGCGTGGCCATACCAACCACTTGCCCGTCAGATTCGGCCACCACCACCCGCGCCTGGGGAGAGTCCAGCAGCAGCGCCAGCCCCTTGCGCTGTTTGGCCGCATCGGGTTCAAAGGCGACTTCAAGGCTGAAGAGGCTATGGAGCAGTGCCAGCATTGCCTCGATATCCTGCCGCTCTGCAGGACGCAAACGAATAGGGTCACTCATGAGGCCAGCGCCAGGATGCCGAGTGCCTGACTCTCGCAGGCCTGCTGGGCCTGACCATCCAGCGCAGTCAGCCACCGTTCGGGAATGGCATCCAGACCATAGTAGGCACCGGCCAACATACCAGCAATAGCGCCGGTGGTGTCGGCATCCCCACCCCGATTGACCACATCCACCAGAATGGCGTTAAAGTCGTTGTGGGTGAAAAAAGCCTGAAAGACGGCCTTCAGCGTCTCCACGATCCAGCCACTGGGGTTTTCCATCGACCTGCCCTCGAACCCGAATAGAGACTGTTTGGCCACCAGAGCATCGGCCAGGGACTTCAGCTCGGTTTTGGCAGCACCTTTCATGGCTGCAATCAGCATACGCATCAGGGTTTCAGTACCGGCATCGGCCACCGGGTTGTGATGGGTGACATGGGACTGCAAACGGGAGGCACGAACCATATCGGCATCGGTTTGATTCAAACAGTAGAGGGCAATGGGCAAGGCACGCATGCAGGCGCCATTGCCCGCATCCTGTTCGTTTTCAGGCACCTCTGTCTCGCCGGTACGGCGGAAACGCATGACACCTCGACGCACGGTATTGCCGATGTCGATCGGCTTGCTGCGCATCCAGTCGCTGAAGGCCTCTGCTACGGCCTGGGCATCGACCCGGCCCTGCTCGATAATGGTCCGCCCCAGAGCCAGACTCATGGCCGTGTCATCGGTGACCTGCCCCGGTTTCAGCCGCAACCAGCCCCCCCCCAGGATCTCCCGATGCACCCCGAATTCCTGCTGAATCTCTCGCGGGGTCATGAATTCCGTGGTGGCTCCCAGGGCATCGCCCACGGCCAGCCCCAGATAAGCGCCAAGGGCCCGCCGTTGCAACTCTGACGTTGTGCTTACTCCTCCGGGCCGAAGCATAGGGCATAATCCGCACAAACCGCACAGCTGGGGGCGCGACAGGTATAGACACCTTCGGTCTCACAGAGTTGTTTGTAGAGAAATTTTTTCCACTTCATGTCTTTGTCGTTGCGTTGGGCCAGCGGCGCGAAATGGCGTTGCATCAGCTGCGACAGGTCGCCGCGACACCAGAGCCCCAGATCCTGCCAAAGGTGATCATCGCCCAGACACCCGGCGATGACCAGGTCCGTCATCCAATCACAGTCATCACCGGGAGTACGGTGTTGAAGTAAGAGTCTGCGCAGATCCTCCACTTCCGATAGCCGTTCGGGATCCATGGACTGGACTGCCGGCAGGAGCAATCTCCAGTCAAAACCGGGAAAGTGCTGTGCCATAAGCGCTGAGAAACCCGCCTCGTCCAGTCCCAGCCAGGCAGGCATTGCCCCTTCATCACTGATCCAACTGGCCAGCATGCGCGCCAGGGTGTCCTCCACGGGATACCCTTGCCGCATGCCCATCAGGTCAGCATAGTGCCGTTCCAGGAGAGAGGTGGCGACAAGGACTGCGTGAGACATCCGGGAGCACTCCATCAAGAGGGTTTAACTTTACAATCACCCAAGATCTGCGCCTGACAGGCCAGACGATTGTGCCGACCCGCCATGTTTTCCTTCAACACTTTCTCCTCC
>JBNKLG010000056.1:0-17250 GCA_050292235.1 Sedimenticolaceae bacterium
CCGCGGAGCTGCAGGAGCAGTTGCAGCCGGTGATTACCGCGGCCTGGTCCTGATATGGTGTCAGTCCAGGTGCCGCTGTATGTTTCAGTGGTACCTGGATTATTAGCGTTTCGATCCGGTTAAGGGACCGGGTGAACTGTTTGGATCAGCCCAGGCCACACATCCCGCCGCTACAGCCACCCCCGGCACAGGGCGGCATCGGGGGGGTGCCACTGCCCATGCTGCCGGTGATGACGTTGCCGCCGGTGGCCATGCGCGTGACCGGTGCATCCAGCGCGGTATCTCCGGGCTCAATCCCCGCTTTCTCACACAGCTGACCCCAGGTCTCCATCTTCTCGCTCATGCGGTGGCTGACTTCAACCCTACGGCCATTGGTGTCACATTTGTAATCGTAAGTGGGCATGGGCTCGCTCCTCTGATGATGAATAAGGTTCGGCTAATATCGGGCTGTTTCCGGGGATTTCAACCCTGTGGCGGGCCAGCGGGCGGTATGGGGGGCGGCATGGCGCTGGTGCTCTTTTTCCCTCTCTTCATCCACCAGGGGAGCACAAGGGATCCGATGGCGACAACGAGTATGCCGCCTGCCAGCAGGGGGCGGTAAAACACCCAGGCCAGGGCGATGATGATCAGCGACAGGGGCAGGGCGATGAGAAAGGCGATCATGCCGGTGCCGAAGCCTATGATGTTGCCGATGAAAGGCACCACATCGGCCAGTACGGACAGCGGGGCCAGAACGAGGCGGAAGCCGATGAACATCAGGAGGAAACCGCCAATGCGGACACCCCAGGCAATGAGGGTGTTGGTCTGTTGGGCGGACTGGAACATCTGTTCAGCCGTCTGTTGTCCATTTTCAATCAGCAGAATGGTGCCGCCATTGCTGGCCTGAAATTCCGCAAATCCACCGTTGGCCTGGCGGGCTACGATGGACATGGGGGCGGAGGTCATCTGCTGGAAGCGGATGCGGGTATCCCCGACCTGGGGACTATTGGGGTCTTCGCCCATATAGATCTCGTTGCCCCGAATCTGATGAGGTTGCTGTAACTGATTGAAGGCCATGCCCTGGAGAGGGATGTCCTCGTAGTGGGACAGGCGATTGACCTGTGACTGACTCAGCCGGAAAGCCCCCAGGCGGGCCTGGGTGGTGGTGGTGCTGTTGGATTCGTAGGGCATGCTGGCCGGGTTTTTGTGGCCTTCCGATTTGCGAAAACTGCCCGAATCGATATGGCTGCTGCTCCACTCCCGGCTGTAGCTATAGGTGGTTTTGGTGGTTTCGCTGCCGCCCAGATTTTTCTCTTTCTTGGTCTTTTTGGTCTCCTTCCATTGGTACATCTCGACCTGGCGGCGCAATTGCAGGGCCTGTTTGCTGATGCCGAATTCGGTATCGCTGAGGGTCTCTTCGGTGGTGGCGGTGCCACTGGTGTGGATGAGTTTGCCGTCGTTGGCGGGATCGACGCTGTCGCTCCCCACGCTCATCACCTGGCCCCGGCCCTCTTCCAGGGCGCGGTAGCGTTCTACGGTGCGCCCTTCGTTCCACCAGAGCAGCGGGATACTGATGATGATGAGCAGGATGCCAAAAAGGATGCCCTTGAAAGAACCGCCGATGCGGCTGCCCCAGGATTGGGTGGTGGATTCGGTAAAACTGTCCATACCTGGTCTCCGAGTTTTTGTTGGAAACAGGGGGAAAAGACTAGCAGCTCACCGGAAAAATGCCATGACAATGGTTACCGTTTTTGCTCAGCCCGTTCCCGCAGCATGCGCTGATAGGCCCAGCCCATGGTCAGGCGGTAGATCAACGGAATGACAATGAGGGTGAGCAGTGTGGAGAAGGCCAGTCCCCAGACGATGGCTGTGGCCACCGGCCCCCAGAGCAGGGAGTGTCCCCCCAGACCGGCTGCCAGGGAGAAGAGACCCGCAATGGTGGTGAGGGAGGTGATGAGAATGGGGATGACGCGCCGACGGGCGGCATAGAGGGTGGCATGCAGCAGACTCATGCCGGCGTCCAACCGGGCGTTGGCGGCGGAGATGAGCACGATGGCGGCATTGACGGCGATACCCGCCAGGGCCACGATGCCGTAAAGGGTAAAGAGACTCATGGGATTCCTGGTGATGAGCATGCCCAGTACCACGCCGATAAACGCCATGGGTATGGTCGTCATGATCATCAGGGGCTGCCAGTAACTGCGGAACTGGGTGCCCAGAATGAGGTACATGAGTCCAACACCGAAAATAAAGAGAACAGCGATGGAATCCATGGTCTCTTTGATCTCGTCCAGCTCCCCGGTAAAGTCCAGAGAGATGTTGGGGAAACGTGGCTGAATCTTGTCCCAGGCCGCCAGAATCGCCTGATTGGCGGTCAGGGTGTCGGTCTGCCTGTCATCAATGTCGGCCTCAACGGTGATGGCGCGGCGGAAATTGTGGTGGCGAATATTGCCCAGACCCTCGTGGCGCTCGGCCCGCACCAGTTCAGCCAGTGGAATACGGCCACCGTCTGCCAACGGCAGGCGGAAATCCAGCAACTGGCTGATGTCATGGAAACGGGTATCCGGCCCCTTGACCCGTACCTCCAGTTTCTCGCCATCATGGCGCATGTCGGTGACCACCTCGCCGTCCACCAGGAGCTGGATGCTGCGATTGACGATTGCCGGGTTGAGTCCGGCCCGGTTGATGGCATCCTCATTCAGTTGAAGCACCAGCTCTGAGCGACCCCGGCTGGCATCGTCCTCGATGTCGGTGACGCCTTTGGTTTCAGACAGAATGGTGCGCAGGGCATTGGCGGCAGCGCGGATCTCCTCGTACTCATCCCCCCGCACCTTGATGCTGATGGGCTTTGAGGTCGGCGGGCCACCGTCCATGCGCAGGAAAGAGATCTGTACCGGGCCGGGGAAGGCCATAATATCCGGGCGCATCGATTCCATGATGGTATCGACATTCCGCAGGCCCTCAGCCTTGGGGTTCAGGCCCACCAGGATCTGGCCATAGTGATCACCCAGCCGGGGGGCGGTCTGGGTGAACATATTGCCGGCGTAGCTGATGATGGCCCTGGCTTCACCGGGGAGCAGGTGAGCCCTGACGGTTTTTTCCATCCGCTGGACCTGCTCCAGGGTGCTTTGGATGGGGGTGGAGGGGGGCATCTCCACATTGACATAGAAGATACGCAGGGGGTCGGAGGCAAAAAAATCCATTTTCACCATGCCTGCAGCCATGGCGCCAACGGCGGCCACCAGCATGCAGAGGACGGCCGCCAGGGTTAGCCAGCGATGGCGCAGGGCCGAGACCAGCAGCCGCATATAACGAATCTGAACCCAGTGGGTAAAGCGCAGCCGGTACCGATGGACAGGGGAGGGGCGGTCAAAGCGGATATTGGCCGCCAGGACGTGGGCCGGCAGCATCCAGAATGCCTCGATCAAAGAGATGCAAAGGGCGATGGTGACCACCATGGGGATGACCCGCATGTAATCGCCCAGTATGCCGGAGAGCAGCATCAGCGGCATAAAGGCGGCGATGGTGGTCGCCACGGCTGAGGTGACCGGGCTGGCGACCTCCTGCAGGGCCTCCATTACGGCCTGCATGGGCGGGATGCCATGGCGCAAACGGTAGTAGATGGCCTCGACCACCACGACAGCATCATCCACCAGCATGCCCAGCACAATGACGACACCCAGCAGGACCGTGATGTTGAGGGTTTCGCCCAGGCCAGCCAGTATCCAGAAAGTGCCCGCCAGAATGAAAGGGATGCCAATGGCGGTCAGCAGGGCAATGCGGGAACCCAAAAACCACCAGGCCACCACCAGTACCATGAGCAGACCGATGAGGGCATTGTTCTGCATGATGTCGATGGATTCGCGGGTGGGAATGGTCTGATCGTCCACCAGCACCAGATCGACCCCGGTGGTGTGGGCGAAGCTGTTGCGTTGGTCGAGATAGGCCCGTATCCGGTCCACCAGCTCCAGGGTGTTGGCATTGGCCTGTTTCATCACGGCCATGAGGACGGCCGGGCGTCCGTTCATGCTGGTCAGGGTGGCGGGGGTCTTGCGGGCGCGCTCCACCCGGGCGACCTGCCCCAGGGTGACCTCTCCAGGGGCGCCGACCATGGGGCGGGCCGCCAGAAAATCCGGGTCGGCATGGGAACCCACCAGGCGCACCAGCCAGTTTTGTCCGTCGAGCCGGGCGTCACCGGCGGCGATGTCCTGAAAAAAGACCTGTACCGTGTCAGCCACCTGTTCCGGTGTCAGGTGCAGCGACTCCAGGGCAGTGGGGTCAAAGGTGACATGCAGCTCCGGGTCGGAGAGACCGATGGGGTCCACCCGGTCGATACCGCTCAGACGCTCCAGATCCTTTTCAACATTGCGTGCCTGGATGCGCAGGTTTTCATCATCCGCCAGCCCCACCACAGCCACCGTGGCCGAGGGAAAGGCGTTGGCGCTGGTGATCTCCAGAATGAGCGGATCTTCTGCTGCCTCGGGCAATTCGTCCTGTTTGTTCTGGATCTCGCGTCTCAGGTCGCTGATGCGTTTGTCAAAGGTACGCTCGTCGATGTCCTGAAAACGCACCAGGATGCTGGAGACCGCCTGGCGACTGTTGGAGGACATGAACTTGATGTCTTTCAGTTTGCGAATGGCGTCTTCGAGGGGGTCGGTGACCTTTTTCTCCACATCCAGGGCGGAGGCGCCAGGCAGGATGGTGGTGATGACGATCCAGTTGAAATTGATGGTGGGGTCCTGCTGGCGGGGCAGCATCAGATAGGAGAGCACACCAACCACCAGCACCAGAAGGAAGGCCAGGTTGGCGAGCACGTGGTTTTGCAGCAGCCGTTGTAGCATGGGTTAGCCCGGCGTCTGAACGGGGTCGCCGTCTTTCAGACCATGGCGGCCCTGATCAATGATGGGGGTTTCCGCAGGCAGGGTGATAGGGGCGGGGCGGCCTTCAATTGCCTGATCGATGGGCTGGAAGCGGGCGTGGCCTTTGTCCAGATAGAAAACCCCCATTTGCTGTCCCCGGCGCTGTAAATATTCTGCGGGCAGATGGGGTTTGGGGTGTTTCCATACCAGGCGACCTGCTGCGCCACTGGGGGCGGTTTCAGCCCGAAACCCAAGGCGCAGGCGTTGGGTGCGGCGCTCGGAATCGACCACGGCAGAGATGCGGGCCAGGGTCAGGGGATAGCCTTTGTCCAGATAATCGAACTGGAGACTGGCCTGTTCGATATCAGCGACCAGCTCTGGGCGAACCATGGCCTCAACCTCGGTCTTGTCCAGTTGCACCAGTTCGATCAGGGCGCTACCCGGGCTGGCCATTTCACCAATGGAAACCAGGCGGGCCTGAACCTCTCCCTGAAAGGGGGCCGTGATGGTGCAGCGTGCCACGTCCCGCTCTCGTTGGCCGATCACCTCTTGTTGGGCCCGAACCTGGGCCTCAAGGCCATCACGTTCCGTCTCCCGGGCCTCAAATTCATCATCGGACAGATTGTGCTGGAGGCGCAGGTTCTGGGCGCGCTTCAGGCGGTTTATGGCCTGTTGCTGCTGGCTTTGCAGCAGCCTGAGCTGGGCCTGTTGCTGATCAAGACGGGATTCGAGATCACGGCAATCGAGGGTGACCAGCACCTGTCCGGGTTCGACAGCCTCGCCGACCTGAACCGAAATCGCCAGCACCCGGGCATTGATCTCCGCGGCCAGTTTGGGTTTGTTGAGGGGAACCACCGTAGCCGGTGCCGAATATTCGGGTTGGAACCAGATCTGCTTCAGGGGCACCAGGGTGACAGGCACCGGGGCCTTATCGCTGTCGGCAGCGAGCCCCAGGCTGGGGATGAGTGCCAACATCAGACCGAGGCAGCGGGTTAATTGGGGTTGCATTGAGGTGGTTCCCTGTGGGTGGCGAGTAACTCTTCACGGTGCGAGACCAGGGTGTCAAGCCTGGCCTGGGTGCAGGCAATGCCCAGATCGATGGTGAGGCGGATGCCGCTGGAATGTTCAGGTTGGTCACGGATTTCCCTGAGATAGGCCAGTTTTTGTTGGCAACGAAGCGTCATCTGGTCCAGAACCTCGCGCAATCTTGCATTGGGCAGCAGATGGGCAAAAAAGAGGATCACCAGAAAGTCAGAACGCATCTGCTCGCTGGGCTCAGCCTGACTCAGGCGTTCACTGAAGGTGGCTTTGCCACTGGGCGTGACGCGATACAGCTTGCGATCCGGGCGGCCTTGTTTACGCTGCGGCTGTTCCTCGATCAGCCCCTGCTCAGCCAAAGATTTCAGGGCCGGGTAAATCGAGCCAAAGCTGGCCCCATGAAAATGGCTGAAGGCTGCCTCGAAAAGTTTTTTGATGTCGTAGCCACTGGCATCACTCAGGCAGAGAGAGCCAAGGCAGAGGTCATTGAGTGTCATGGCAGGCAGTTTATATTTCAATTCGATATATATCAAATCGATACATAGAGGCTGTGGTATGCTCAATACCCAAGGAAAGCAGCCCAAAAGTGATGATTCATGCAGAGCAATGACGCCGGTCTCTATCTCTGTCTCATCAGCGTACACGGCCTGATTCGGGGGGATAACCTGGAGCTGGGGCGTGATGCCGATACCGGTGGCCAGACCAAATATGTGGTGGAGTTTGCCAATACCCTGGTCAAAGAGCCGGGGGTGGCCCGGGTGGATTTGCTGACCCGCCGGATCCAGGATGCCCATGTCAGTGAAGATTATGCCCAACGCCTGGAATCTCCAACGCCTGGATTTCGTATCGTGCGTTTGGACGCGGGGCCCGATGGCTATGTCCCCAAAGAGCAGCTGTGGGATCATCTGGACAGCTTTGCCGACAATGCGCTGGACTATCTGCGTCAGCAGCCCAGGCTGCCGGATCTGATCCACAGTCACTATGCCGATGCGGGTTACGTCGGCAGTCGCCTGGCACTGATGCTGGGCCTGCCCCTGGTACACACCGGCCACTCCCTGGGCCGGGTTAAACGGCAGCGTTTGCTGGCTACGGGCCTCAACGCCCGGGACATCGAAACCCGCTACCACATGGTGCGCCGCATCGATGCCGAAGAGCAGACGCTGGCCACCGCCGAGCGGGTGATCACCAGCACCCATCAGGAGATCGAGGCCCAGTACGGTCTCTATGACTATTATCAGCCGGATCAGATGCGGGTCATTCCGCCCGGTACGGATCTGTCCCGTTTTCACCCCCCCGATGGCGATGAGTGGCTCTCTCCCATCGCCGCAGAGATCGGTCGTTTTTTGCGGGATGTGAAAAAGCCCATTATTCTGGCCCTGTCGCGTCCAGACCCGCGGAAGAATATCTCAGCGCTGGTGACGGCCTATGGCGAGGATGCCGAGCTACAGGAAAAGGCCAATCTGGTTATCGTGGCGGGGAACCGGGAGGATATTCACGATCTGGATGAGGGGGCTCAGGAGGTGATGGCCGACCTCTTAAGCCTGATCGATCGCTACGATCTCTATGGCAGGGTGGCCTATCCCAAGCATCACCAGGCCGATGATGTCCCTTTGATCTATCGGTTGGCGGCCTTGACCGGGGGCGTCTTTGTCAATCCCGCGCTGACAGAGCCCTTTGGTCTGACCCTGATCGAGGCCGCGGCCAGTGGCCTGCCCATCGTGGCGACGGAGGATGGCGGCCCCCGCGATATCGTGGCCAACTGCAATAACGGACTCCTGGTGAATCCCCTGGATTTTGAGGCCATTACCACGGCCATCAAAGAGGTTGTCACCGATTGGGAATTCTGGCAGCAGCGCTCTGTCAGCGGTTTGGGCGGTGTTCGTGAGCACTACTCCTGGGAGGCCCATGCCCGTACCTATCTGACGGAAGTCAAGGGGCTGGTGGATCGCACCGCGGCGCCGCTGAACCGGCGTCAGACGCGTCGCCGTCCACAGATCTACACCAATCGGGCCATTTTCAGTGATCTGGATCAAAACCTGTTGTCCAAATCCACAGCGCTGCCCGAGCTGATTCAGGTGTTGCGGGAGAATCGCCAGTGTGTCCTCTTTGGGGTTGCCACCGGCCGACGACTGGATTCGGCCCTGAAGGTGATGCGGGCCTATAAGATCCCCGACCCCGATGTGCTCATCACCAGCGGGGGGACCGAGATCTACTATGCACCTAAACTGACCCAGGATAAGGCCTGGGCCCGCCATATCGAAAAACAGTGGTCACCCAAAGCCATTCGTCGGCTGTTAGAAGAGATGCCGGGCCTGGTTCGCCAGTCCAAATCGGAGCAGAGTGCCTTTAAACTCAGTTATTTCTACGATCCGCAGAAAGCGCCACCGGTCGAAGAGATCAATCAACGTCTGCATCAGGAGGAGCTGGCGGCCAACGTCATCCTCTCTTTTGGCCAGTTTCTCGATGTCCTGCCTATCCGGGCAACCAAAGGCCTGGCGCTGCGTTTTTTTGCCGCCAAACGGGATATTCCCCTGGACAATATTCTGGTAGCCGGTGGTTCCGGCGCGGACGAGGACATGATGCGCGGCAATACCAAGGCCGTGGTGGTGGGAAACCGTTACCATGAAGAACTGTCCCAGCTCATGGAGGTGGAACACATCTACTTTGCCCAGGCTGAGGGGGCTGCGGGCATCCTTGAGGCCATTGATCACTATCGCTTCTTTGACTATTGCGTACCACCGGAGGCAGAGTCATGCTGACTGGATTACGTTTGCTGGGCACCGATCTCGATCGCACCCTGTTGCCCAATGGTCCCCATTCCGAATCCTCATTGGCGCGGCCCCGTTTTCGTGCTCTTTGCGAGGCGAATCCCGATCTGACTCTGGTTTATATCAGTGGCCGTGATAAGGAGCTGGTGCAGCGGGCCATCTATGCCTACCTGTTGCCGCAACCGGATTTCGTCATCAGTGATGTGGGCACCAATATCTATGATCTGCGCTCCGGCAGCTGGGATTTGCTGACCTCCTGGCATCAGGAGATCGGTCAGAGCTGGAATGGCTACAGCCATGCCCAGCTGTGTCAACTATTGGGCGGCACTGCTGGTCTGCGCCTACAGGAATACGGCAAACAGAACACCTACAAAATCAGTTATTACGTGGGTTTGAAGGAGAACCGCTCGGCGCTGGACAGTCAACTGAGTGCCTTGCTGCTGGAAAAGGGGGTCAAGGCCTCTCTGATCTGGAGCGCCGACGAACTGGCCGCCGTGGGCCTGCTCGATGTCCTGCCGCAACGGGCGGATAAATATCACGCCCTGAACTATCTTTGTCAGCAGCTGGCCATCTCCCCTGAGGCCATCTGTTATGCGGGGGATAGTGGCAATGATCTGCCTTTGCTGGTCTCGGAGATGCCCGCGGTGCTGGTGGCCAACGCCATGTCCTCGGTACGGGATGAGGCAAAGATTCTGGTCGAGGTGACGGGAAACCAGGAGCGACTCTATTTTGCCCGGGGTGGATTCCTGGAGATGAACGGCCACTATGCTGCCGGGCTGCTGGAGGGGGTTGCCCATTTCTTCCCGGAACAACTGCCCGTGATGGCGGCGGTCAGTCTGGAGGGCTTGTCGGAGTCGCGCCATGATTGATCGCCAACCCCTGCTCTTTGGTGAGGTGCTGTTCGATTGTTTTGAGGATGGCAGCCGTGTGCTGGGCGGGGCACCCTTCAATGTTGCCTGGCATCTTCAGGGATTCGGACTGGAACCCCTGTTGGTCAGCCGGGTGGGGCAGGATGCCGCAGGTCAGGCGGTGCTGGCTGCCATGGAAACCTGGGGGATGAGCACTGCTGGTCTGCAACAGGACGCAGATCACGCCACCGGCGAGGTTCGGGTCGGCCTGATCGATGGACAGCCGGGCTTTGATATTCTGCGGGAGCGGGCCTGGGATTTTATCGATGGGGACCAATGTCCGGCCCTGTCGCCTGCCCTGATCTACCATGGCAGTCTGGCCCTGCGCCATCCGGTGGCGGCAGCCTCTTTGGCAGGCTTACAGCAAACCCATTCCGCGCCCCTGTTCCTGGATGTCAATCTGCGTGACCCCTGGTGGCAGCCGGGTCAGGTCAACGCTCTCATGACCCGGGCCCGCTGGTTGAAAATCAATGATCAGGAGCTTTCGACCCTGGTCGAGTCCCATGGCCGGAGCCTGGAGGCCAAGGCCACCGCCCTGCTGGCTCATGAGGGTCTATCCTTGGTGATAGTGACCTGCGGGGCAGAAGGGGCCTTTGCATTGGATGATCGTGGCCGGTTGGAACGGGTACGTCCTGGGGCCGTTGTGCCGGTGGTGGATACCGTGGGTGCCGGGGATGCCTTTGCCGCTGTCTGCATTTGTGGTCTGCTGCACCGGTGGCCGCTGTCCGATACCTTGCGTCGGGCGCAGGATTTTGCCGCAGAGGTGGTCAAGCAACGGGGCGCGACCCTCCAGGATGCCCGCCTTTATCAACAACGTCGTTTGGACTGGGGGATTTGATCCTTGTACGAACAGGTTTCACACTCTTTACTGAATGAGATTCTGGATGAGTTGGGCCGAGAGCCCGGGAAGCAGGATCTTCGACACTTTTTCACTCGTCTGGGTGCCAATTTCTACGCCATCTACAGCCTCTTTCATCACCTCTATGGGGAACGAGCGGATTTCAAGGAGCAGATGGTCAGCCTGGTGCAGGTCCTGCAAAGTCGATATGTCGAGCGGCCGGGGGAGCTCAAAGAGCGCGACTATGCCTGCGAAAGGGACCACAACTGGTTTTTGAGCCAGGAGTGGGTGGCCATGGCGCTCTATGTGGATGACTTTGCGGATGACCTGGCGGGGGTGCGTCAGCGGTTGCCCTACTTACAGGAGTTGGGCATCAACCTGGTACATCTGATGCCATTACTCAAGCGTCGCCGCAAAGGGAGTGATGGTGGCTATGCGGTCAGTGATTTTCGGGAGGTCGATCCCCGTTTCGGCACCACTGAGCAGTTGATCGAGCTGGCGGCGGACATGCGCCGTCGCGGTATTCTGCTGGTGCTGGATGTGGTGGTCAACCACACCTCCGATGACCACGAATGGGCGCAGCAGGCGCGGGCGGGCGAGAAGAAATACCAGGATTATTACTACTTTTTCCCCAATCGGAATGTGCCGGACATGTTTGAAGAGACCATGCCCGAGATCTTTCCCGAGACCTCACCGGGTAACTTTACCCATGTCTCCGAGCTGAGCCAATGGGTGATGACGGTCTTCAACTGCTACCAGTGGGATCTCAACTACGCCAACCCGGCGGTTTTTGTCGAGATGGTGGATATCCTCTTGTATTGGGCCAATCGTGGGGTTGAGATTTTGCGACTGGATGCCGTGGCCTTTCTGTGGAAAAAGGTGGGCACCAGCTGCCAGAACCAGCGCGAGGCCCATCTGCTGTTGCAGCTGATGAAGGATTGTTGCCAGGTGACAGCACCAGGTACGCTCTTTATCGCCGAAGCGATTGTTGCCCCCTCTGAGGTCATCAAATATTTCGGTGAGGATGCGGTGATCGCCAAGGAGTGCGAGATCGCCTACAACGCCACCTTCATGGCGCTGCTCTGGGATGCGGTGGCCACCAAGAACGCCAAACTGCTCAATCAGGGGATTCTCAGCCTGCCACAAAAACTGGATCGGGCCACCTGGCTCAACTATGTGCGCTGCCATGATGATATCGGTCTGGGCTTTGATGATGAGGATATTCGCAAGGTGGGTTACGACCCTGCCTCACATCGGCGCTTTCTGGTGGATTATTTCACCGGTGCCTTTGAAAACTCCGATGCCCGGGGCCAGCCTTTTGGTCGCAATGGCAAGACAGGTGATGCGCGCATATCCGGGTCCCTGGCCTCTCTGGTCGGTCTGGAGGCGGCGCTGGAACGGGAGGATGAAAAGGCCATCGAGCACAGCCTGAAACAGATTCTCCTGTTACACGCCATGATCCTCTCCTTTGGCGGCATTCCCCTCCTCTATTATGGGGATGAGATAGGCACTTTGAACGACTGCACCTATCTGACAGACGAGCGCAAGGCTGGTGACAGTCGCTGGATGCACCGCCCACGAATCAATTGGGACAAGGCCGAACGGCGTCAGCAGCGCGGGACCGTAGAGCAACGCATTTTCGATGGGCTGAAGCATCTGATCGAGGTGCGTAAGAACATTCCCGCCTTTGCCGATTTCAACAACCGTGAGTTGGTGCAGACGGAGAATCCCCACCTCTTTGCCTTTATGCGTGCCCATCCCCAGCATCTGCAAGCGATGGTGCTGGTGGTGGCCAACTTTGATGCCCGTCCCCAATATCTCAATCTCGATGACCTGGGTATGCGCGGCCATTTTGGATATGGCCAGCTGCGGGACCTGGTCACAGGTGAGGCTCCGGCCCTGTTTGCCAATCAGTTGGTGATGCCGCCTTTTGGCTATTATTGGCTGAGTGATCAACGTCCGGCTGGCCTCTGAGAGGGGATTGAACGATGATTCGGGGGTGCATTAGGCTAAGCTAGCCATTATCATCTCTCCAGAGAACACTGGATGGAGTGCCTGGGTCCTGTCCCTGGATCAGGCGAAATGAATGTCAACTAAAGCCGGCATGTCTTTCTCCGTGCCATTGAAGTCATTGCCTTAACAAAACTGGATTGCTTATGGAACTCACGCCTTACCTCAAACTCATGGTGCAGAAAAACGCCTCGGACCTCTTTTTCTCCACAGGTACCCAGGTTCATCTCAAAGCGGAAGGTAAAACCGTGCCGGTTGGCGAGACCAAACTGGGAACCGGGGTGGTGCGCAAGCTGGCTTACTCCATCATGAGTGACCGGCAGTTGAAGGAGTTCGAATCGGAAATGGAACTCAATCTGGCCATTTCTGTGGAAGGTATGGGCCGTTTTCGTGTCAATGTCTTCCGCCAACGGGGCGATGTCTCCATGGTGGTGCGCTATATCAAGGCCGACATTCCGTCCATTGAGGAGCTGGGGTTGCCGACGATCCTGCGTGACATCGTCATGGAAAAGCGTGGCCTGGTGCTGGTGGTGGGTTCCACCGGCTCCGGTAAGTCAACCTCCCTGGCCTCTATGATCGACTATCGCAACCATAATGAGTGCGGTCATATCCTGACGCTGGAAGACCCCGTCGAGTTTCTGCATTCCCATCATCGTTCCGTGGTGAACCAGCGGGAGATCGGCTTTGATACCAAGTCCTACGAAGTGGCGCTGAAAAATGCCATGCGTGAGGCGCCCGATGTCATCCTCATCGGTGAGATCCGGGACCGGGCAACCATGGAGCACGCCATCGCCTACGCCGAAACCGGCCATCTCTGTCTCTCAACCCTGCACGCCAATAACGCCAACCAGGCGCTGGACCGCATCATTAACTTCTTCCCGGACAGCGCTCACCATCAGTTGTTCCTGGATCTGTCGCTGAACCTCAAGGCCGTGATCTCACAGCGACTGGTGCGCGGCACCAATCGCAAGCGCGTACCTGCGGTGGAGGTCATGCTGCTGACCTCCTACATCAGTGAGCTGATCGAAAAGGGCGATATCCATTCCATCAAAGAGGCCATGGAGCAAGGTAATCAGCGGGGTATGAAGACCTTCGACCAGGCCCTGTTCGAGCTGTACAAGTCGGGCAAGATCGGTCTGGAAGAGGCCTTGCGCAATGCCGACTCCCGCAACAACCTCTCACTCAAGATTCGTTTGGACGAGGCTGGCGGTACCGAGACCGCCGCCCCCGATCTGACCTTGAAGACCGAAGACTCAGATATGTTCTAGCCATCCTGGTGCCTGAGGGGCGGTACACTGTAATTACCCGCACTTTTTTGCCGTCAGGCACCAGCTCTCCAGGCCGCCGATACCTGGAATATGGGCGGAAACTGGGCTGTTAATGATTTGTTTGCGTTAATCATTAAAGGGTGTCGAGACAGGCACTGATCCCGCATCCTCCCAAACAATCTTTGAAGAGGAGTTAGATCATGAGTAAAAAGAGTTCGAGTCGAGACCGCTCTTCCCCCATCATTTGCTCCAATAAGAAACTCAATCACCTGACCGATTTGCCACCTCTGGGTATGGATACCGAGAGTGTGACCGAGGATTTTCGCCACTACTTCACCCATACCCTGGGGCGGGACCGACGCTGTACCTCCAGCCATTATCACTACAAGGCCCTGGCACAGAGCCTGCGCGACCGGCTCATGGAGCGCTGGAAGAATACGCGTTATGCCTACGATGAAGCCAACTGCAAACGCACCTTCTATCTGTCGATGGAATTCCTCATGGGGCGGGCCCTGCGCAACTGCCTGCTGAATCTGGATCTGGAGTCACAGGTCGAGTCAGGACTGGAGCAGTATGGCCTGGAGCTGGAAGAGCTGGTCGAGAAAGAGCATGACGCGGGTCTTGGCAACGGTGGGCTCGGGCGTCTGGCCGCCTGCTTTTTGGACAGTTGCGCCACCCTGCAATTGCCGGTGACCGGTTACGGTATTCGCTATGAATACGGCATGTTCCGTCAGATTATCGATAACGGTTATCAGGTCGAGGAGCCCGATCACTGGTTGCGGGATGGCAACCCCTGGGAGCTGGAGCGACCGGAATATGCCCAGCGCATCCATTTTGGTGGTCGCACTGAACACTTTATTGACCCCGAAGGCCGCCACCATGCCCGTTGGGTGGATACCCACGATGTGCTGGCGGTTCCCTACGACAATCCGGTACCCGGCTATCGCAATGGCACGGTCAATACCCTCCGTTTATGGAAAGCGGCGGCGACCGATGAGTTCGATCTGGATGAGTTCAATGCCGGTGACTATGCCGAGGCGGTGGAAGCCAAGAATCATGCCGAGCATATCTCTATGGTGCTCTATCCCAATGACGCCAGTGAGAATGGCAAAGAGCTCCGGCTGCGTCAGCAGTACTTTCTCGCCTCTGCCAGCCTTAAGGACGTGACCCGTGGCTGGAAGCGGGCGAATCATGACTTCAGCGAGTTTGCCGACAAGCACTGCTTTCAGCTCAACGACACCCATCCAACCATTGCCGTGGCGGAGTTGATGCGTTTGCTGGTGGATATTGAACGGGTGGAGTGGGACGAGGCCTGGGAGATCGTCAATCAGACCATGGCCTATACCAACCATACCCTGCTTCCCGAGGCCCTGGAGCGTTGGCCGGTGCACCTGTTTGAGCAACTCCTGCCCCGGTTGCTGGAGATCATCTACGAGATTAACGCCCGCTTTATGGCCGAGGTTTCAGCCCGCTGGCCGATGGACAGTGAACGCATGAACCGCCTCTCCATCATCGAAGAGGGGGGGGAAAAACAGATTCGCATGGCCCACCTGGCCATCGTCGGCAGCTTCTCGGTCAATGGCGTAGCCGCATTGCATTCAGACCTGCTCAAGTCCGGCCTGTTTAAGGACTTCTATCAACTCTGGCCGCAGAAGTTCAACAACAAGACCAATGGCGTCACCCAGCGGCGCTGGATGGCAGCCTGTAACCCGGGATTGCGCGAACTGCTCAACGAGACTCTGGATGAGGGCTGGGTATGCGATCTGGATCGTTTGGCAGGATTGAAAGCGCATGCCGACGATCCAGCCTTTCAGCAACGCTGGGCAGCGGTCAAGCGGGAGAATAAGGTTCAGTTGTCCAATCTGGTGTGGCACGAATGTGGCGTTCGTTTTAATCCGGACGCCATGTTCGATGTGCAGGTAAAGCGCATCCATGAATACAAGCGCCAACTGCTCAACCTGCTGCATGTGATCCACCTCTATGACCGCATCAAACAGGGGGATACCGAAAACTGGGCGCCACGCTGTGTCCTCATCGGTGGCAAGGCGGCTCCCGGCTACGCCCGTGCCAAGTTGCTGATCAAACTGGTGAACAACGTGGCCCGGGTGATCAATCGCGATGCTCAGGTGCGGGACAAGCTGCAACTGGCTTTTCTGCCCAACTATCGGGTCACGGCGATGGAGGTCATTGCGCCCGGTACGGATCTGTCGGAGCAGGTCTCAACGGCGGGCAAAGAGGCCTCTGGCACCGGCAACATGAAATTCATGATGAACGGGGCTCTTACCATCGGCACCCTGGATGGTGCCAATATCGAGATCCGTGAGGCCGTGGGCGAAGAGCATTTCTTCCTGTTTGGCAAGACAGCCCAGGAGGTGATGGATCTGCGTGGTCATTACGACCCTAAGGCCATCATTCAGGCGGATGAACGGCTGCATCGGGTGATGGATCTGCTGGAGAGCGGCCATTTCAACCAGTTTGAACAGGGTCTTTTTGCCGAGGTGGTGCAGTCCATTCGCAGTCCCCGGGACCCCTGGATGGTGGCCGCAGACTTTGGCAGTTATATCGAGGCGCAACATCGTGCTGCTGAGCGCTATCAGCACCAGGATCAATGGGTTCGCAGCAGCATCCATAACACCGCTGCCAGCGGGCGCTTCTCCACCGACCGTACCATGCGGGAGTACAACAGCGATATCTGGCATCTGGATAAAGTGCCACCGATCTCAGAAGACTGAGCGTTCATTGGCGGGCAAAGAAAAAGGCCAGTCAGCTTTGCTGACAGGCCCTTGCATTTGGCTCCCGAGGACGGGCTCGAACCGCCGACCCGGTGATTAACAGTCACCTGCTCTACCGACTGAGCTACTCGGGAATGGAACTGGGCATTATACGAATCGGCGACAAAACCGCAAGCGGCTTCGTCTTTATTTGCCTCAAAGTAATTGCTGAATGGCCCCCTCAATCCGATCCATGGCAGTCATCAGCAACTCCATGCTGGTGGCGATGGAGAGCCGCATGTGGCCCGGCGAGCCAAAGGCAGTGCCCGGTACCAGTGCAACCCCGGCCTTTTCGATCAGATGTTCCGCCAGGGTAAGATCGTCATCAATACCCGGAATCTGTGCAATCAGCTCCTGGACAGCGGGGAAACAGTAAAAGGTGCCATCGGTCGGCTGACACTGGATGCCAGTCAGTCCATTGAGCCGTGACACCACTTTGTCATGGCGATTCTGGAACTGCCGGTTCATTTCGGCAATAAAGCCCTGCGGCCCCTCTAACGCCGCCTGGGCGGCAACCTGGGAGATGGAGGTTGGATTGGAGGTGCTTTGAGACTGGATCTTGGTCATCGCTTTGATGACCTCCTCCGGGCCGGCGGCGTAGCCGATACGCCAGCCGGTCATGCAATAGGCCTTTGATACCCCATTCAGTACCAGGGTGCGTTGGCCCAGGTCGGGGCAGGCGTTAAGGATGTTGACGAACTGCTTGCCCTGCCAAAGGATGTGCTCGTACATGTCATCCGTGGCGATGACGATCCGGGGGTGGCGCAGCAGCACCTCGCCCAGGGCGGTCAGCTCTTCCCGGGTATAGGCC
>JBNKLG010000057.1:0-17124 GCA_050292235.1 Sedimenticolaceae bacterium
TGCACCAATGGCCAGTAGTCTGGGCTTTGTTCCAGGCGTTTCCACAGGAGATTCAGGCGATATTTGCGGCTTTTCTCCCGGCCCTGGCTGTAGAGAGGGGCTCCTTTGGGTATCCAGGGTTTGCTCGGCTCGCTCTCCTCTTTTGACTGGGCTTTGGTGTGGACAAAAAAGAGGATCTCGATGTCATAGAATGGCCCATCCTTTTCTGCAGCCTGGTTGAAGGGCGGCCAGCCAAGCAGAAGGAGCGCCGCAAGAAGAAGCTGCCAGCAGAGTGGTGTTTGGTCCCGGGGGGTCATGCCTTCTGCCCTTGATACCGATTAAGCTGCCAACTCATCCAGAAGTGCCCGCACCTTGGCTGCTCGCTCTTCGGTAGCGTCCAGATTGAGGAAGAACTTCAGTTTGTCCTGACCATCCAGTTTGAAGATATTGGGCTTTTTCTGCAGCAGTTGAATCAGATGGGCCGGGTCGATCTTCGGCTGCTCGTCAAAAACAATTCGCCCCCCCTTGGCCTGGGCATCGAGTTTGCGAATGCCCAGATCGCTGGCCCGCAGGCGTAATTCGGTGATGGCGAAGAGGTTTTTGGCCGGGTCCGGCAGCAGGCCGAAGCGATCGATCATCTCCACCTGCAACTCGCGCAGGGCCTCGCTATCCACGGCCCCTGCGATGCGTTTGTATTGCACCAGCCGCATGTGGACATCGGGCAGGTAGTCTTCAGGCAGCAGGGCCGGAATACCCAGATCGACCTCGGTGCCCTGATCCAGTGGCTTGGCCAGATCGGGCTCCTTACCCGATTTCAGCGCCTTGACGGCGCGATCCAGCAGCTCGGTGTAGAGACCGAAGCCGATCTCCTGGATCTGTCCGCTCTGCTCCTCGCCCAGCAATTCCCCGGCGCCACGGATCTCCATGTCGTGGGTGGCCAGGGTAAAACCGGCACCCAGATCCTCCAGGGCCTCGATCGCCTCCAACCGTTTTTTCGCGTCGGCGGTCATGGCTTTGGGGGAGGGAGCCAGCAGATAGGCATAGGCGCGGTGGTGGGAGCGGCCCACCCGTCCGCGTAGCTGATGGAGCTGGGCCAGTCCAAGTTTGTCAGCGCGATGGATGATGATGGTATTGGCATTGGGGATGTCGATGCCGCTTTCGATGATGGTAGTGCTTACCAGCAAATTGTATCGTTGATGATAGAAGTCGCGCATGATGTGTTCCAGCGCAGACTCACGCATCTGACCATGGGCGAAGGCGATGCGGGCTTCGGGCAACAGCTCGCCAAGCTGTTCAGCCATACGGCCAATGCTCTCCACCTCATTATGCAGGAAATAGATCTGGCCACCACGGCGCAGTTCACGGCGGCAGGCGTCGGCGATGAGGGTGTCGTTCCATTCACTGACAAAGGTCTTGATCGGATGGCGCGCCGCCGGTGGGGTGGCGATGATGGAGAGATCGCGCAGCCCGGCCATGGCCATGTTCAGTGTTCGCGGGATGGGGGTGGCGGTCAGGGTCAGCAGATCGATGTTGGCGCGCAGGGATTTGAGCTGCTCCTTGTGACGCACCCCGAAGCGCTGCTCCTCGTCGATGATCACCAACCCCAGGCGCTTGAACTGGATCTCTTTGCTCAGCAGTTTATGGGTACCGACGATGATGTCGATATCCCCCTTTTTCAGCCCCTCCAGCACCTGCTTTTGTTGTTTGGTGGTGCGGAAGCGGGAGAGATTGTCGACCCTGATCGGCCAGTCGGCAAAGCGATCGGCGATGTTGTCAAAATGCTGTTGTACCAGCAGGGTGGTCGGGGCCAGGATCGCCACCTGTCGTCCTCCCTGTACGGCGACAAAGGCGGCCCGCAGGGCGACCTCGGTTTTGCCAAAGCCCACATCGCCGCAGATGACCCGGTCCATCGGCCGGGGTGCGGTGAGATCGCTGATGACCGCATCGATGGCGAACTGCTGATCCGGTGTCTCCTCGAAGGGAAAGGCGGCGGCAAAGCTGAGGTACTCCTCGCCGGGTTCTGCAAAGGCAAAGCCCTGATTGGCCGCCCGTCGGGCGTGGATATCGAGCAGTTCGGCAGCCACATCCCGTGCCCGCTCCGCTGCCTTACGCCGCACCTTCTCCCACTGCCCACTGCCCAGGCGGTGCAGCGGAGCGTTTTCCGGCGAGACACCGGTATAGCGACTGACCCGATGCAGATCGGACACCGGCACATAGAGCTTGTCGCCTTTGGCATATTCCAGGGTGAGAAATTCGCTGGTCAGCGTGCCGGCGGTGAGACTCTGTAAACCCAGGTAACGGCCCACGCCATGCTCTTCATGCACTACTGGTGCGCCGATGTGCAGCTCAGTGAGGTTACGCACGATGAGATCGCTGTCGCGCTCGCCACTGCGTTTTCGCCGACGGCGTTGCTGTATTCGTTCGCCCAGCAGTGCACTTTCGGGAATGAGCGCGATCTGACTATGGCTGAGGATGAAGCCCTGGTCGATGGGCGCGACACTGATGCCCAGAGGGGCATCAGCGGCGAGAAAGTCGGCCCAGCTCTCGAACACCTTGGGCTGAATCTGAAAATCACGCAGGCTGGTCAGGAGCTGTTCCCGTCGACCTCGGCTTTCCGCAATGAAAAGGATGCGTTGCGCACTATTCGCCAGAAAATCCTGCAGCAGACCGGCTGGCTGTTGGGTACGGGCGTTGAAACTCAGCGGTGGCAGGGGTTGCACCAGGCGTTCACCCTCGTCGTCAGGATGATTGCCACAGTGAAGGGCAAGTTGTGGCTGCTGGTTCAGGTATTCCCGAACGTTGTCTGGCGAAAGGAAGAGATCCTCAGGTGGTAACAGGGGGCGCTCGATGTTGTGGCGCAACTGCTCGTAGCGATTGCCAATCTCTTGCCAAAAGCTCTCGGCTGGTGACCAGATTTCGTTCAGGGTCAGGCAGAGAAACGTTTTCGGCAGATGGTCAAACAGGGTGGCGGTCTGGTCAAAGAACAGCGGCAGGTAGTATTCGATGCCGCCGGGCATCCGCCCCTCGCTGATCTCCTGGTAGATGAGGCTGGCGCGGGGGTCGCTCTCGATCCGGGTGCGCCAGTTTTGGCGAAAACGGCTGATGGCCTCTTCATCGGTGGGGAACTCCCGCGCTGGAAAGAGCTTGATCTCTTTGACGGCCTCGCCGGAGCGTTGGCTTTCGGGATCGAAATGGCGAATGGAGTCGATCTCATCATCGAACAGATCGATTCGATAAGGTGCCTCAGCCCCCATGGGGAAAAGGTCAAACAGCGCACCCCGTACCGCGAACTCCCCATGCCCCATCACCTGAGAGACGCAAGCGTAGCCCGCATGGGTCAGCCGATCGCGCAACTGTTGCAGATTGAGTTGATCCCCAATGCGAAAGTCCAGAATGCGCCCATGCAAAAAATCCGGTGGGCAAAGCCGTTGCATCAGCGTGGTGATGGGCAGAATCAGTGCCCCACACTTCAACGATTGCAGGGCATTAAGGATGCTCAGGCGCTGAGAGATCAGTTCTGGCAGGGGCGAAAAAACGTCAAAGGGCAGCGTCTCCCAATCAGGGAAACTCAGTACTGATGGACGATCAGTAGGGAGAAAGAAGCCCAGCTCCTGTTCCAGACGTTCCGCTGATTGTACATCGGGGGTGAGTATCAGCAGGGGCTGCTGCTGTTCTTGCATCAGCTCAGCAATGGCCAGGGCGCTGGCGGCACCGGACAGTCCACTCCAGGGTAATGAGGTTCCCGCTTGGGTAGGCAGGGCAGGATGTTTGAGGCGTTTCACCATGGGGCCTAACTTGGAAAAAGCCGTGATTTTACCTGACCCTGCTGAAAGGGGTGACCCTATTCGCTGAGGTTGGCCTTGCTCAGTAGTTGGCTCTGGCTGGAATCGCGCATGTCCTAATCCAATGCCCGCTTGGTTTTGTTCCAAAGATTGTTGGCGCCTTTCTTGGTGTTACGCCACCCTTTTTTCGTGGTCTTCTTGGTGGCATCCCAAGCCTCTCCAGAGGTTTCCTTGGTTTTATCCCACGCCTCGCCAGAGGTTTTTTTGGTGGCATCCCACGCCTTACCCGAGGTTTCTTTGGTGGCGTCCCAGGCATCGCCAGCACCCTTTTTGGTGGCATCCCAGGCATTGGACGCGGTCTCCTGGGTAGCTTCGCCGACAGCGGTGACAGCCTCCTTGGATTTCTCGCCGGCGGCGCTCCAACTACTTTCGGCCAGGGCCATGTTGGTGGAAAGGCTGAGTAAAAGCAGCAAAATAGCCTTGGGTTTGGTGTGTCTCATGCTCAAAAAGTCCCTGGTTGTTGGAGAAGGGTATCGGGGGCAATCAGTACTTCATTACGATTGCCACGCTTGACCTTATAAAGGGCATCGTCTGCTGCGGCAATGAGTTCTTCAAGCGTGTTGATGCCAGGGCCTGTGGCCGCCAGGCCTTGGCTGATGGTGATGGCGTGACCTTTGAAACGTTGGGCCAGCAGTTGTCCACGACGCTCGACCTCCTGACGTACCCGCTCGGCGTAGGCCAGAGCGCCGATCTGTTTGGTGCCAATGAGGGCAAACAAAAACTCATCACCGCCGTAGCGACCCAGGATGTCTTCTGGACGGAGCAGGGCGCTGAGAGATTGGGCAACGACCTTCAGAACGTCATCTCCGGCCTGATGGCCAAAGTTATCGTTAAAAATTTTGAATTTATCCACATCTACCAGTCCGAGGACCATTCCCGGCCCGCCTGCCTGATAATCTGCAAAGGCCTTCTTTAATAAGCGATCGATGGATGCCCGGTTGTGCAGTCCGGTAAGACCGTCAAGATCGGCGCGTTTCTTTTCCCTGGCCAACGTGGCGCTGTTGGAGAGGGCAATACCCAGTTCATGACTGACACGGCCAACCTCTTCTGCCAGGTGTTCGTTTGCGGGCCATGAGGCCTCTCCCCGGTCCAGCCAGAGCAGTCCATAGAGGCGTCCCTGTGCCTGGACCGGTGCTATCAACGCCTGGTGGCATTGCAGTTGGGTTAGCAGTGGCTGGTCGATCTCTTGCCGCAGATAGCGGGCCTCCAAACCACGCAATGCCCCGACAATACCTGGGGTAAGATTCTTGCCAGAGATCTCTTGGGGCAGATTGGATTTGACTTCCTTTGGGTGGCAGGCCAGAAAACCCAGTCCACGGTGCTGGCTCATCGTCCTCCAGAGCACGACCCGCTTCATGTCGAGTTCCTGGGTCATCGAACTGAGTACCAGGGGGATGAAATGGTTGGGATCCAGGCTTTGATGGGCTGCGGTCAGGCTATAGGCGCAGGATGGTGATGGCACCATCGTTTGGTCAGCAGAGGGTTGAAGATGGTGGATGAGGTTTTGCAATAGGTGTCCGCGCTGCTGCATCGGTGAAGGAAAACTGAGGCGATAAAAACTGGCAATGCGGTTCATCTCTGCGTCGGCATCTTCCAAAAGTTTGGGCAGGTCGATGCGCGCCATATTCAGATACAGCATGATTCCATCAGGGAGAGGGGGCGGTTGACCCTGTCGGGTTGAACCCATCCCCTGCATCCAGGCAATGAAATCAGCAAAGGAGATGAGGCTGATGTCACGGGCCTCTTCATCGGCATAGCGGGAAAGTGGCTGGCTCCCATGGTGAGCCTCCATGGCCTGCAGCAGGGGTTTGGGCAGATGCCAGTGATAGGCACAATGGGCGCCAACCTGGTCATGGCTGGCACCCAAAAAGGCCTGTTCTGCTGCCAGAATATTGCTGCTCTCTTTGTGCTCCAGATTGAGGAAATCACTGTAGGGAATGCGGCCACTGGTTTCGATCACCAGCTTGCCGATATCGTGCAACAAGCCAGCGACGTAGAGATGCTCAGGGTCGGGGTGGTGCAATTGGGCGCCGAGCAGTCGACTGATATAGGCGACAAAGAGGCTGTGTTGCCAGAAGAACAGCAGGTCGAATCCGGGACGGCTGTCGCGACGAATCCAGGCATCAAAGATCAATAGGTGTAAAGCCAGCTCACGCAGGCGACCAAATCCTTGGATGATGACGGCTCGGCGAATTGAGGTAACCTCCTGGGGCAGGCCATAAAAGGCCGAGTTCACCAGCCGCAAAAGACGGGTGGATAAGGCAGGGTCAGTTTCGACCAGGCGGGCCAGATCCTCGGCAGAGGCTTGGTCGTCGTTGCAGAGCTCCAGCAGGCGCAACGCCAGAGCGGGAACTGGCGGAATCTCTACCAGCCCAATATCGGGAAAACTGCCTTGGGCGTTTGATGCCATTGCCGAATCTCTACTGCTTGCTGCTCTTTCTACCCATTCTATTAGGTATACCAGCAGATGCAGCAAAATTCCGAGACTGAGTTCTCGAAAAGTGGGGTAGCCTTTTCTGTGTCCCCAGCTGGATTAGCTGGACGGATTTATCTGGCCTGATCCTGGCTTTGTAGTGCAAACTGTTTGGGTCTGGAACAGACATTGGCGACCTTGCTGATCTAGTGCCTGCTCAAGTAACGACGCCAAACTTCATAGGCCTGTTTTTTCTCACCATTAAATTTCTTAAGGCCAGTATACATCCATAATTTCGCGCTATCCTGAACATCCGCTGGCAATCTTGAGACCAACGGGTCAAAATCTATTCCTGCCCAGTTGATCACAAACTCAAAATCATACCAAAAGGCTTGTTCAAGGACCATCTCAACGAACTTGGCTTGATCTGTTTGAGAGCCCAGATAATCCATGCCGGAGGCATGGAATCCTTTGGAGATTGCACCAGACTCGGTAATGGCCAGGGGTTTGCCGAATGCCAACGCCTCGTTAAAATAATTTGGTTTGATTGGATTAGGGTGGGCCGGGCCAAAGCGATAAGTGCTGAGTCCAATCAAATCCGTGTAAGGAAGCAAAGATGCCATAACTGGCTTTTGTAATGAAAGGTTTTGCTTTGAGTCATCATCAATGCCTCGCAGATGTTCGTATTGAATGGTCGTGAAGACCTTCATTTCTGGATATCGTTCTTTCAATCTTTGATAGGTGTGCACGTATAAATGGGCAAAGGGCTCGATTTTATCTGGGGCTTTTGATATGAGGACATTGCTCTCAATGCTGATAGCTAGGTAATCTGGCTTGAAATAATCTGCAACTGCCAGGGCATAATTGGAATATGCCTCCATGACTTCCAAATCATTCAATGCCTTATTTTGCCATTTTTTGGGTAAGGGTAAATTATCACCATTGTTCGACCAATATGGCGCTAAGCCGTCACGATTACTGTTTAAGGGGGTGATTGCAATGACTAATTTATGCCCTATTGGACTGTGTATTTTACGGTATTTCCAGTCATCCATTACCGCACGGGGATAGGGCTTCGATTTGAGTGCTTGATTCCAGGGGATGCCGTTATCCAGGTGCTGGAGTGTGATATTGGTATCCTGCTGTAACAGAGTATAAATACGTGTTCTTGCTGTATCGGTTAGATCTGGAGGCCAGGAGCTAAATCCCATGTATGGAGTTGCAGTGGAAAGGGTTGGACTCCCTAGGGCCAGTAGGAATATGGTGGTTGTGGTAAGCAGTTGGTAAAAATTCATTTTCTCTCCCTGAAAAAGTTGAAGTTCTTGCAAGCACTTCAACTTGTATGAGTTAGATTATCAATTTCGAATGCTATTGGCTATATGGAGTAAAAATGTCTTGATGTCATTTGAGTAATACCTATATCCCAGACCAAAGGAGCGCTACCACGCTAAGTCATAATTAAGCGGTTGAAAATGAAGAGAAATAAAAAATCATATTCTTATGCTGAGAAATCCAGGATGGATTTATTCAGCACTTCCCTAGTGCAGTGAAAAAACGTCACTGTTATGGCGATTCCTGCGCTGGGGTTTTGGGGGTGGAGCCTGATATCCCTCACTGAAACTGGTGAGGGAGCGGCCAGCACCCTGCAAACGGCGCAGGAATTCCTGAGTGGGATAGCCGTCAGCAGGCATGCCCAGTCTTTTCTGTTCTTTGCGGGTGGCGTTGCGAGTGCCAGCACCGATGACACCATCGATTTTACCGACATCATGGCCTCTCTTTTGCAGGAGTCGTTGCACCTCTTTGGTCTCGTTGAGGCTCAGGCTCTCTACAGTACCGTTGCCCTTGCTAACCGTTGAGGCCCCATTGAGGCGGGTAGCCAGATAGGCGGCGGTGGTGGCGTAGACCAGGGACTTGTTCCAGTTGGTGTAGATGCGGAAATTGTCATAGGCGAGAAAGGCCGGGCCATCCTTGCCCATGGGCAACAGCAGCGAGGCCTTGAGATTACTGCTCTTGAGACGTCCGTTGACACCGCTGACTCCGTAGCTTTTCCAGGTGCTGACCGGGAGCATGGTCTCGAGGTTGGCCTGTTCCCAGGGTAGATCTTCGGGGACACGCACCTCTTCCAGCCAGGGCTCTCCCCGGTGCCAACCCAGGTGCCCCAAGTGTTTGGCGGTTGAGGCGATGACATCGGCTTTACTATGAATGAGATCGACGCGGCCATCACCATCGGCATCGGTGCCGTGTTGCAGATAGTCGGTGGGCAAAAACTGGGTCTGGCCCAGTTCACCAGCCCAGGCGCCCTTCATCTCTTCGGGACTCAGATAGCCTTTGTCGATGATACGCAGAGCGGATATCAATTGGGGACGAAAAAGCTCGGGCCGACGGCAGTCGTAGGCCAGGGTGGCTAGGGATTGCAACGTATCAAAGTCGCCGGTGTTGGCACCAAAGTCGGTTTCCAGGGCCCAGAAAGCAGTGATCACCGGGGCGGGGACTCCGTGCTCCCGTTCCAAACGATGGAAAAGGTTGCTGTACTGACTCATGTATTTCTTGCCGACCCGAAGTCGATAGCTGTTGGCCATGCGTCCGGCAAAGGTGAGAAAGGTCTGGGCGAAGACGCCCTGTTTGCGATCCATACCGATGACGCGACTGTCGTAACTGATGCCATCCAAGGCGCTGATGGCATTGCTGGAAATACCTGCCTGACGGGCATCCTGTCTGACGCCGTCAAGCCAACTGGAAAAGGATCCGCTGCCGCAACCTTCCGCTTGGCCGAGGCCGGAAGCAGTCAGACATAGGCAACCAATAAAGAAAGGGGTAAAACGGGCAGGGCGCATGATGTCTCCTTGGTTAGGTTTGGGTCACGACAAGCTCCTGTATAATCGCCTCTTATTCATTCATTTGCCAGTCGGAAACCCCTTATGACGTCTTTCGACACCCCTGAGCAGCACTCGGTAGAAGACCCTTCCAGTCCAAGTCAGGACTTTGCGGACTTTTGCCGCGAAGAGAAAATACGTCGGGTGAACTCGGGACAGCGTGTGAATGCGGAGCGCTATGACCGGGTGGTGGCGCTCATCATGGAGAAGCTACACGCCCTGGAGACCGAGGAATGATTATTCGATCCCTGCGGGCAGAAAATCTCCTCAAATACCAGCGATTGGATCTGTCCGATCTGCCGGAATCCGGATTGATTGCCATCAGTGGCGCCAATGAATCGGGCAAAAGCAGCATCGGCGAAACCCTCTGCTTTGCTCTTTTCGGCCGTACCTATTCCCTGGATGATAGGAATCTGGACAAACTGATTCGCTGGGATAGCGACCACTGCTCTGTGGCCTGTGGTTTTCGCGTAGGAGAGGAGAATTACCGCCTGGCCCGTTATCTGGATCGTGATGGGGTGCATAATGCTACCCTCATCCGCGGTGTGGATGAGGTCCCCTATGCCATCGGCAGAGAGCAGGTGGCCGAGACGCTCTATGATTTGGTGGGGTTCGAATACGAGGAGTTTATCGACTCCTTTTACCTGGCCCAGCGCGAGATCATTAAACCCCATCCTCATAGCTATACCGTCAAAACCATGGCCGGGATCACGGCGGTGGAGTATGTTTTGGACGAACTGGATGGGGAGAAGAGCGAGAGGCTGAACCAGATCGCCAGTTTGCAGGCCCAGCAACAGGCTCTGGCTGTCGAGGCTGAGGCCCTGGGCTTCGTGTCAGAAAAGCTGGCTCAACTGCAACAGCAGCGTGATGAGATGCGTGTCCAGGCTGAAACCTGTGCCCGTCTGGCCGATGATCTGAACCAATCTGCCCAGGCCTATCAGGCATCCATTCCTGCTATTGCTAAGAGTCATGATTCCCGAAACCGCAGTGTGACCATGGCGCTATTGATGGCAGCGATTGCGGTCAATACTGCGGGTATATGGCTGCTGTTGGGGCCTGACGTGCCTGCCAATCTGTTGAGCCAACTCTTTGCCGATTGGCAGGCACAGCGAGAATCCTTCCTTTATGGGGCGGGTGTTGCCGTCGTCATGATGCTGATCCTGCTGATTCGATATAGCCTTAGTGACTCAAAGATCGAAACCCTGCGACATCGAGGCGTAGAACTGGCCGATCAGCTCGGCCAAGTGATCGATTTTTCTCACCGCATCGGGCCCCTAGAGGGAGATAGGGCGGTGATCGAGGGCTATCAATCTTTTGCTGAAGAAGCTTGTCTGCGACTCCAGGGTTCCCTGTACGAAGGGGCCTCGGCAGAGCTTAAATCCCAGAAGATACTCGCTGGCACTGTAGGCTGGCTGCGTCAGGTGTATCAGATTCAGCTTCGGCGGGTGGATTTTCTGGGTGACGATATCCAAAAAGAGAACCAGGTCAAACAGCAGTTCGAGACCCTGCAATGCCGGCAACAGGATCTGGCGGACAAGATTGCCGCCCATCAGGATGAAGTCGACCTGCGCATCGAGGCTGAGGAACTCCTCACCCTGGCCGGTCGCCACATGTCCCGGCGCTTCAACAATAACCTGCGCGATCTGGCCGGGCGCACCTTGCCTCTTTTTACCGAGGATCGCTACCAGCACCTACAGATCGACGATGAACTGAATGTACGCGTTTTCTCCATCGGCAAACGCGATTACATGGATCTGGAAGAGGTTTCCAGCGGCACTCAGCGCCAGATCATGTTGGCAGTTCGTCTGGCCCTGGCCCAGCAGATGGTGGATACAGCGGTAGGCGATCGCCAGTTCGTCTTTCTGGACGAACCCTTTGCCTTCTTCGACGGCACTCGTACCCGTCACTCCCTCAAGGTCATGCGTGATCTGCGCCAGGATCTGCCACAGATCTGGGTGGTGGCGCAAGGATTTCCTGAGGGCGAGATTTTCGAAAAAAATATCCAATGTCAGCGGGGGGGCAAGGTGCTGGTGGATAGATCGCCTGTCCAATCTTGATTAAAGAGATATTATCTGGTTTTTCGAAAGTCAAAATCCCTAACGAATGCCAATATCTTACCAATACCATTTTCTTCGATGAAATGAGTTAACAGGCAAATCAATATCAGCAAAATATTGCAGGCTGCACTCTGAATAATCATAATCATCAAATATTTTAGACAGGATCTAAAAGATCTGTATGCAGATGCCTTGAGTGAGATTGTCTATTGCTAAGTTTGAACTTTTTTTGCCTTTTTCTGTTTATGTTCTACACTCCGGTAAGTATGCTCAGTTTTCTCAAACAGGGATTCAGTAGTGCTCTCAATGGATGAATTGATCATTTGTTTAGAGGATTTATTTTATGAATCGACCTGCTTCGAACGCCATTCAGCAAGAATCAAAAGTGCCAGGCCTGAGGATTGGTACCAAGCTTGTTCTTACCTTTTTGGGGTTTATTTTTCTTTTGAGTATATCGTTGTTTTTTACCTATCAAAGGTATGTGCCACCTTTGATCAGTAATCAAATTGCCCAGCGTACCTATGCTATATCGAAATCTCTTTCTTCTTCCATTCAAGAGTCAGTCATTACTCGAAATTATCTGCGAGTAAATGAGATTGCAGAGATTACCGTAAAGTTGCCAGATGTGGCTTATGTGGCCATTATCAATAAAAGGGGTATTCCCATTGCTGGGCAGTTTAGTGACTTGAGCCGTTTTAGCTATGAATTTTCTCAGCTGGTTAAAGAAAAAGGATTTCCAAGGGAATTGGCCGGTGCGGTACGGATGAGGGCTGATCAGAAGGAGAGGCGACGGGATCTGGTTGTGGGCGGTCAAAAGGTGTTAGAGATAGCAATGCCCATAGGCAATAGTGGTAGTGAGGCCCATGTCGGTATTTTTACAGAAAATATTGATGCGGAGCTGCAGGCTGCACTTTATCCCTTACTTATTTTGCTTGGCGTCATGGCCATACTTGGTATGGCGGCCATTTTCCTGGTTGCGAGAACTGTGTCCCGCCCCATTCGCCAATTGACTGAACAGGCACACGCCATTTCAACCGGAACCATCGCTTCTAGTTTGGATATCAAAGGCGGTGGCGAGATATGGGAGTTGGCACGGTCTTTTAGTCGTATGCAAACGTCTATCCAATTTATGATGAGGCAAATACGCAAGCAGAGAAAGTGAGCGGAAACCAAAATGAGAAGTAAGACTGACGGCTTGCGGGGTGATTTCATGAAACATTTGTTGACCTCACTGGTAGCGGGGTTTCTTTGCGCATATTCTTTGGCTGGTTATGCCAATAGGCCACTGCGGTTATCCATGTTGCCGCTCTACTCTTCCGGTGAAATAGATAAACGAATACGGCCGCTGGCAGACTATTTGGGGTCGGCGATTGGAAGTCCTGTTGAGCCAGTGATTGCAAGCGACTTCAAAACTTATCAGCAGCGCTTGTCCAGAGATATTGATATTGGTTTTGAGAATCCTGTTGTTTATGTTAGATCGTCTCATGAGGCCCTGGCAGTTGTCTTCAAAGAGCGCTATGGATCAAGATTCAGAGGGCTGATTATTACTCGTGCGGACAGCTCAATAGTCAGTATGAATGAGCTGAAAGGGAAGCGGGTTTCCATTGTTAGCCGCACTTCTGCAGGAGGATACCTTTCACAATCTCTGTCACTCGCTAAAGTTGGTATTGATGCAGGTAGAGATTTGGTGTTGGAAGATGCCTTGGATAATAAGCAGGAGAACGTGATACTTTCCACCTACAATGGCGATGTGGATGCTGGTTTTGTCCGTGAGTCTGCACTGCATGCGGCAGATAAATATGTGCCTTCAAGTCAGTTAAGAATTATTCAAAGAACTGCTTATATGCCGGAGTGGGTGCTGTCTGTTCGTTCGGATTTGCCGGAGAAGACAAAGCTACTTATCAGGAAGGCATTGCTGGATTTGCATGATGGTAGTCCTGTGCTGAAGGCGTTGAATATTATGGCGTTTAAAGAAGCAAGTGATCAGGATTATGATGTAATAAGAAAAGCATTGGGTTTGCCTATTCCATCCCGTTAATATAGGAACTGTTTTTCAACTCGTGTTGTTTTTATTATTGTGATTGTGGGTGTTCATGTGTGGATCGAGAGAAATGTCATCTAATCAATGCAAACCTGACCGAATTGGTTGTTTGGAGATTCGTACCATGAGAAAAAGCATATTGCTGCTTATATTGTTTTCTGTGCTTTCCTTACCTGTATATGGCCGTGAATATGTGATTTCAATGCTTCCCCGGTATTATCCCGATAAGCTGACAAGCATGATGAACCCACTTGCGGAGTATCTTTCGGATCAGCTGGGAGAGAAAGTGCGGTTTGAGTTGACGAAAAATTTCACCGATTATGAAAATAAAGTCAATAATGGGACAATTGATATTGGGTATGAAAATCCTTTGATTTTTTCCAAGATTACGTCTGCCCATGAGGCCGTTGCCATGGCTGTTGATGCACATGATGGTGAAAAATTTAGAGGAATAGTGATAACTCGCCCTGATAGCGATGTGAAGAAACTGGAGGATCTTTCCGGAAAAACAGTCATGATCGTTAGTGATACGTCTGCTGGGGGGTATCTGTCTCAGCTCTTAAGCTTGAATAAGGCCCATATGGAGGTGAAGGGAATTACTTTTCTTACTGCGGCAGAAAACCGACAGGAAAACGTCATTATTCCGGTAAGTACAGGTGATGTGGATGCGGGTTTTATCCGAGAATCAGCTTTTGGTATTGCCGATAAATACATTATGCCAAAAAGTATTCATACGGTTGCTGAAACAGCGTGGCTGCCTAACTGGTCAATTTCTGTCAAAAGAGATTTGCCACCTGAGGTCCGACAGAAACTGGTCCAGGCTATACTGTCGTTAAAGGCGGATGACCCTATCCTGAAGGCGATTGGTATTGCAGGTTTTGCTAAAGCATCTGATGATGATTATGCTATTATGAAAGGTCTTGTTAAATAGTCTGATATTTGGCAGAGCAGGGCTGTTCAGTCTCTAAGATTAAGTTGATATTTCATGCCTTCTTAAAGTAAGTCAAGAGGGCAAGTCAGCTCAGCAGTTTGAATGTGCGTGCTTCGTAGTGTAGAACGCGGTAATTTAGTTAGTGCTTTTAGGGTGCTGTATGGTTTACGTTGGTTTTATGCTGGCCTGACCCTGTCGCTCAAGTTTAAAGATCCCTTTTTCCAAGTAATATGTTGGCTTATCTGCCAGAGCTACCCGTTACCCAGGTCCTGCCTGAGTTGCGTCATGCCTTAACCCGGCAGAACCACGCCATTCTCAGTGCGCCGCCGGGTTCCGGTAAGACCACCCTGGTTCCTCTGGCCCTCATGGATGAACCCTGGTTGCAGGGGCAACGCATTCTGCTGCTGGAGCCACGGCGCCTGGCCGCGAGGCTCTGCGCCGAGCGCATGGCGCAGTTACTGGACGAACCCCTGGGCAAGCGGGTGGGTTATCGCATTCGACAGGAACGGCGCGTCTCCTCGACGACTCGCATCGAGGTGGTGACTGAGGGAATTTTGACCCGGCAGATCCAGCAGGACCCCGAACTCAAGGGGGTGGGCCTGCTGATCTTCGATGAGTTCCATGAGCGCAGCCTGCAGACGGATCTGGGGCTGGCTTTGGCCCTGGATGTGATGGGTGCTCTGCGGGAGGATCTGCGGCTTCTGATCATGTCCGCTACCCTGGATAGCCAGGCCCTGGCCGATTTTTTAGGCGACGCGGCCCAGATCGAGGCCCAGGGCCGCAGCCATCCGGTGGAGGTCCATTACCAGGATCGACCCAGCGATCAGCTGCCAGTCACTCAGGCTCTGCGAGGTGTACTCCGGGCGCTGCGGGAGCAGTCGGGCGACCTGCTGGTGTTTCTGCCCGGCACGGGGGAGATCCGGCGTTTACAGCAGGTGTTGAGCGAACAACTGGGGCCGGAGGTGTTGATCTGCCCCCTCTATGCCGACCTTGATCGCGCAGGCCAGACCCTGGCCCTGACGCCGGATGCCCAGGGGCGCAGGCGTATTGTGCTGGCCACCACAGTGGCGGAGACCAGTCTGACCATTGAGGGCATCCATACCGTGGTGGATCTGGGGCTGGCCCGTCAGCCCCATTTCGATCCCAATTCGGGTCTGAGCCGTTTGGTTACAGTCCGTTGCTCAGCAGCAGCGACGGATCAACGGGCGGGACGGGCAGGGCGGCTGGGGCCTGGACACTGCTATCGCCTATGGTCGGCGTCACAGCAATCCCAACTGGTACCGGCAACGGCTGCTGAGATGCTCCAGAGTGATCTGGCCCCCCTGGTGCTGGAACTTGCCCGTTGGGGCGCATCACCGGATGATCTGCGCTGGCTCGATCCCCCGCCTCGGGGCGCCTGGCAGCAGGGGGTGGATCTGCTGGTTCGGTTGGGTTTGCTGGATGGTCGTGGTCAGATCACGGCGGCAGGTCAGCGGGTCAGTGATTTCGGTATCCATCCGCGCCTGGGGGCCATGCTGTTGACGGGTGAACGAACGGGGCAGGGCAGGCTCGCGGCGGATCTGGCAGCAATTCTCTCAGAGCGGGATCTGATGACGGGATCGCAAAGACCCGTGGATATCGGCCTGCGTCTGAAGCTGTTGGCCGAATGTCGTGATCGCAGGCAGGGTGGTCCCTGTCGAAGACTGCTACAGCTCAGCCGCCGGTGGCTGAAGGGATTACGATCCGGCGAATCGGCGGATCTGACACCGGGTGGCCTCTTGCTGGCCGCCTTTCCAGACCGTCTTGCCCAGCTGAAGGACCAGCGGGGTTTGCGCTACAAACTGGCCCAGGGGCCATCGGCCACCCTGCCGGAAGGCGACGCTCTGACCGGTTCGCCCTATCTGGTGGTCACCAATCTCGATGCGGGGCGGCGCGAGGGGCGCATCTTTATGGCGGCAGCGGTGACAGAGGCCGAAATTCGGGCGGTTCTGACCGAAGGGATCGAGATCCGTCGGCAGGTCCAGTGTCAGGCGGGTCTGGTGCGAGCTATGGAACAGCAGTGCTATGCCACTCTGGTGTTGAGTGAACGCCCTCTGGCCGATCCCGATCCCCAGTCGGTGCAACAAGCGCTCCTGGCTACGCTGGTCGAGCAGGGCCTAAGTGTACTGAATTGGAGTAAGGCGGCCCAGGTGCTACGGCAGCGGCTGATTTTTCTACGCCTCTGGCAACCGGATGCCGGGTGGCCCGATCTCTCCGATGAGGCGCTGCTGTCGTCGTTGGAGAACTGGTTGGGTCCCTGGGTATCGGGCATGAATCGTTTGCAGCAATTAGCGGGGCTGGATCTGACTGAGGTGCTGCGGGCGCTCTTGTCCTGGCCTCAACAACAGGCGTTGGAAACCCTTGCCCCCAGCCATCTCTCTGTGCCCAGTGGCTCCAGTAAAGCCCTGGATTACACGGATCCCACCGCTCCAGTGCTGGCGGTCAAGCTGCAAGAGCTGTTTGGTCTGCTGGAGACCCCCAGGATCTGTGCCCATCAGGTGCCGCTGACCCTGCATTTGCTCTCACCCGCCAGGCGTCCCGTACAAGTTACCCAGGACCTAGAGGGTTTTTGGCAAAACACCTATCAGGACGTCAAAAAAGAGCTGAAAGGCCGTTATCCCAAACACTATTGGCCGGATGATCCCTTCACGGCCATCGCCACGGCCCGGGTGCGACCCGTACAATAGAGGAATGAACGCCACCCTTGCCTATCCCATTCGTGATGCCCTCTATCTCAACATCACGGATCGCTGCACCCTGGTCTGTGCCTTCTGCCCCAAGCACAATGGCAGGACCCAGGTTCATGAGCATGAACTCTATCTGCCCAAACGACCGGAGCTGGAGGAGATGCTGGCGGCCATCGGTGATCCCTGCGGCTATCGAGAGGTGGTCTTCTGTGGGTATGGCGAGCCGACCTTGCGGCTCACACTCCTTTTGCAAATCGCCGCTGTTATGAAAGAGAAAGAGATG
>JBNKLG010000058.1:0-17090 GCA_050292235.1 Sedimenticolaceae bacterium
CATCGCCTTTCTCATCACCAGCGACGAAGAAGGCCCGGCCATCGATGGCACCCAACGCGTCGTGGAGACTCTGGAGAAGCGGGGAGAAAAGATCGACTGGTGTCTGGTGGCAGAGCCCTCATCGGCCCAACATCTGGGTGACACCATCAAAAATGGCCGCCGTGGCTCCCTCAACGGACAACTTCGGGTACAGGGCAAACAGGGCCATGTGGCCTACCCCCATCTGGCCAGGAACCCCCTGCACGATTTTGCCCCCGCGCTCCTGGCGCTGACCCAGATCCAATGGGATCAGGGCAACGAATTTTTCCCTCCCACCAGTTTTCAGATCTCCAACCTCAATTGCGGCACCGGGGCCGAAAATGTCATTCCCGGCGAGCTGACAGTCCAATTCAATTTCCGCTTCTCTACCGCCGTCACCGAAGCCGAGCTGCGTCAGCGGGTCGAGGATATCCTCAACCAGCAGAATCTCGACTATGAACTGAGTTGGCGTCTCTCCGGCCAGCCCTTTCTCACCCCAGCCGGTGAACTGGTGGCCGCCACCCGTTCTGCCATCAAAGAAGTCATGGGATTCGAGCCGGAGCTATCCACCAGCGGCGGTACCTCCGATGGGCGCTTCATCGCCCCCACCGGCAGCCAGGTGCTGGAACTGGGGCCACTCAACGCCACCATCCATCAGGCCGACGAATGCGTTGGGGTAAAGGAGCTGGATCAGCTGACGGAGATCTATTACCGGGTTTTGGTGAAGTTGCTGGTGGCGTAACGAACCCTGAATACCTCAGGCTACGCTAAGGTACTGACACCACTTCAAAATCCTTCACCCAAACCACCTCGCAGGCATGGCCCCCTTTATCTTTTCGGCTGAGTGAGCTGACCCAGTGCCATCCGTCATCAGCGTCTACCCGCACCAAATAGCCGGAGAAATGCACGATCTCGCCCTGAAGCGCGGCTTTCATGTTGGATTCTGTGGTTTGATCTGCGGGGATCAGGTGCATGTTACTGCTGTGGGTCTCGATCTCTCGACGGGGAATGGGGAAGTTCTGGGTACGCCAGTGATACCAGCGATTGGATTGGGTCACTTCTATGGATGCCAGCACCGCCTCATCGGACATATTACCCCAGCCCAGAGCCAGGTCCAGGGGCGATAGATCCGCCTCTCTTCCTCGACTGTAGCGCTTTCTGGACAAAACCTTGGCTTTGACATCAAAGGTTGCCAGTGGGGTAATGTGGTATTTGTCAACGACAAAAGGCTTGGCATTACGCACCGCCTCCTGGCGGGGATCATCTGGGGCCTTGGCGCCAGGGGAGAGTTTGATCGCTTTGTCATAGGAGTAAAGAAACCAAAACGCCCCTATCACCACCATCAAAAGCAGTTTCTTCACACCGCCCTCCCTTGAAAGAGTGTGTGGGACTAGCCGAGATTCCGTGACCGCTTCGGATCTTTGGCCAACCCCAATCGTTTCATCTCTTTGGTGGATTTTTTGACCCGGCGCTCAGCCAGTTCGATCAGGCGCTCCTGGCAACCTATCTCCTCAGCTTCGGTGGTTGGCTGGCGCTGACGATAGGTGCCGTCAGACTGCATATCCCAGAGGTTGCGTTTGTCATGGATCTGGGTGTCCAGTTGCTCTCGCAGCAGGGCCTGCAGCTCGGTTTTTTCCACAGGGGTGACAACCTCGACGCGGGATTCCAGGTTACGCTTCATGCAGTCGGCGGAACCGATGTAGTACTCTTCATCACCATCATTGCGAAAGTAGTAGATGCGGGTATGTTCCAGAAACCGTCCCACCACGCTCATGACCCGGACGCTCTCTGACAAACCGGGCAGGCCCGGGCGGAACCGGCAGGTATCGCGCACAATCAGATCGATCCTAACCCCATCACCCGCAGCCAGATAGAGGGCGCGCACGATATCCTGGTCTTCCAGGGCATTCATTTTGAACTGAATCAGCCCCTCCCTGCCCGCCAACTGGTGTGACCGCTCCCGTTCGATCATGCGCAACAGGGCCTTTTTCAGCATCCTGGGCGAGGGCAGCAGTTTCTTGTAATCGCGCTGGGCGGTGTAGCCGGTGGTGAGGTAATTGAACAGCTCGGTGGCGTCCTGGCAAAGCAGCTCATCGTTGGTCAGCAGGCCCAGGTCACAGTAGAGACGTGCGGTGCCCGCATGGTAGTTGCCGGTGCCGATGTGCAGATAGCGCTGCAGGCCGTAGTAGTCCTGGCGTACCACCAGAATGATCTTGGAGTGGGTCTTGAGGCCAATCACCCCATAGGTAACGTGGACACCCACCTCCTCCATCCGTGAGGCCCAGCGAATGTTGGCAGCCTCATCAAACCGTGCCTTCAGCTCCACCACCACCGCCACCTGTTTACCGTTGATGGCGGCCCGGATCAGCAGATCCACCACCCGGGAATCCCCGGAGGTGCGATAAAGGGTCATCTTGATGGCCCGCACCTTGGGATCATCTGCCGCCTCATGCAGAAACTCCTCTACCGTCTTGGCAAAGGATTCGTAGGGATGCTGGAGCAGAAAGGGACCATCCTTGCGAATGGCATGGAAGATATTACCCGTGGACATAAGATCAGGCCGATTCAGGGGCTCGTGGGGTTTGTCTTTCAACTCGGCGAGGGGCAAAGCGGCAATCTGGAACAGATCTCCCATGGACAACATACTGTCCACCAGACAGATGTCACTGGTCTCATCCAGTCCCAGTTCGGCAGCCAGCATGCCACGGTGTATCTCATTCATGCCCGGCGTAACCTCCAGCCGGACAATAGGCGCAAAACGGCGCTCTCTCAACTCAGACTCGATCATGGAGAGCAGGTCCTCTGCCCGCTCTTCGTCCCGTTCGGCATTGGCGTTGCGTGTCACCCGGAAGAGTTCGGCACTGACCACCTCCATCCCTGGCATCAGCATCTCCAGATTGTGCGCCACCACGTCTTCCAGCAAAACGAAATGGTAGAACTCACCCACCGGCAGAAAACGGGGCACGCCACTACCCACAGGGATTTTGATCCGGGTCAGGGAGGTCTTGTCCGGCTTGTTGGGCAACTGCACCTTGACCAGAAGGTTCAGCGACAGATTGGAGATGAAGGGGAAGGGATGCGCCGGGTCGATAGACTGGGGCGTCATCAGGGGGTAAATATTATGGTAGAAGTGATCGCGTACCAGCGTCTCTTGCGCCGGGCTCAGATCCTCATAGGCCAGCAAGCGAATATCATGGGCCGCCAACAGCGACGAGACCTCGGTAAAGGTCCCTGCCTTGCTGGCCTCCAATTGACGCACCTTATCCAGGCATTCAGCGATCTGCTGCTCTGGGGTGCGTCCATCCACCGACAGGCGACGCATACCTGCCCCGACCTGCTGTTTGAGACCGCCGATGCGCTTCATGAAGAACTCATCGAGATTGCTGCTGACGATGGCCAGAAACTTGACCCGCTCCAACAGGGGAATTCGCTCATCCTCCGCCTCATGCAGAACCCGAAAATTGAACTCCAGCCAGGTCAGCTCACGATTGAGATAGAGCTGAGGGTCATCCAGATTCCAGCCCTGAACTTCCACGTCGGCCTCTTCTGCCTTCACCACAGATCCAGCCTCCCCGGCCTGCATTTGTATCACTTGAATCTCCTTTGATCACCCCGGAACGGGGTCAAAAAGCGACTTCGCCTGCCATCAGGCGTAGACATCAATTCCCAGCACATCGCTGACGTATTCCTTATCAGCAGAGGCGGCCACCTCGCCGTAACTCTGAAGGGCGTTGCGGGCATAGCCACTGGTCTGGTCACGAACGACCTGGTCACCGCCCTGCTGGGCCTCAAACTGGCGGCGGACCCGATCATATTCCCTGGAGTCCCGCTGCGGAAAAATCTCCCGGCTGCGTTGAACCAGTGCCAGGGTATCCTGCTGCGCCTGGGCCTGGGTTTCGGCACGCGACTGCCCCTGCTCCGGCAGCAGACCCGGATAGAGCTGGCCAATGTTGTTATCGATTTTCATCGAACCATCACAGGAAGGTTACATCCAGGCGCACACCAAACCGTCTTTAAAGTCTAGACCAATGCGGTTGAAACGCCCGCCAACCCGTTCAGCCTCAGCCCGGCGGCCAGGTCATCTGGCGGCCGCCCAGCAGATGCAGATGCAGATGATAGACCTCCTGCCCGCCCGCCGGATTGCAATTAAACAGGGTGCGATACCCCGCCTCGGCGATGCCCTGATCCCGGGCGACCTGCTGAACTGCCAGAAACATCCGCCCGATCAAATCGGCATCGCTGGCATCCAGGTCATCCAGAGTGGCGATGTGCCGTTTGGGAATCAGCAAAATGTGCACCGGGGCCTGGGGATTCAGGTCCCGAAAACCCAGGATATCGCCGTCTTCATAGACCTTGTCAGCGGGAATCTCACCCTGGGCGATCCGACAAAAAATACAATCGTTCATCAGCTCCTCCGTTCTTGGCTTATCGCCTGCATAATCATAGGGTTGCAGACCCTAACCGCCCAATTTAGCCCGTCCTGCAAAGGCATGGGCCAGGGTACCGCCATCAATAAACTCCAGCTCACTGCCCAGGGGCACACCATAGGCGATACGTGTGGCCTGCACCTCATGGCGGGCACAGATCTCGGCAATGAACTGCGCCGTAGCCTGGCCCTCCAGAGTAGGATTGGTCGAGAGAACCACCTCCCGCACCACGCCTTCGGCCAGCCGTTGTTCCAGTAAATCCAGCCCCAATTCCGCCGGCCCCAGCCCATCCACCGGCGACAGACGCCCGCCCAATACGAAATAGCGCCCACGATAATCCACCGCCTGTTCGATAACGCGCACATCGCCGGGAGATTCCACCACACAAAGCAACTCGTCATCCCGGTTGGGGTTGGCGCAGAGATCACAGACCTCATGCTCCGTCAGCGTACGGCAGCGGGTACAGGGACCGATGCGTTGCAGAGCCTCGGCCAGAGTTTCGGCCAAACGCCGACCTCTTTCCCGGTCTCTTTCAAGCAAGTGGTGGGCCATGCGCTGGGCCGACTTTGGACCAACGCTGGGCAAACAGCGCAACGCCTCGACCAGTTGATCCAGCAATGAAATCGGCATACGGCGACCCTGGAATCACTAATCTCAGAAGGGCAATTTCATGCCGGGCGGCAGGTTGATGCCCGCCGTCAGACCGGACATCTGCTCCTGCTGACGCTCTCCGACTTTGGTCACAGCAGCGTTCACCGCCGCAGCCACCAGGTCTTCCAGCATCTCTTTATCATCTTGAAGCAGACTGTCATCGATCTCGATTCGACGCACTTCATGGCGTCCGTTCATGGTCACCCTGACCAGTCCGCCACCCGCCTCGGCGTGGAGCTCTTCCTCGGCCAGGCGTTCCTGGGTTTTTTGAAATTCGGCCTGCATCCGCTGGGCCTGCTTCATCAGGTTGCCAATGCCACCTTTCATGATTCACCTCGTTCGTTGTCTATCGGTTGAATGGATTCGGGTATGAGTTTGGCATCAAAGGCCGATACCAGTGCCTGCACCCAGGGTGACGCCGCCACCTCCTGCTCTGCCTGACGCTGACGTTCCGCCTGCTGCGCAGCCCTGCGTTCCGCCGGTGTCTGTTCCGCACCTGATTGGGCCGTGGAGGTCTCCCAGCGGATTCG
The DNA here is from genome assembly GCA_050292235.1 of Sedimenticolaceae bacterium. Taxonomy (GTDB): domain Bacteria; phylum Pseudomonadota; class Gammaproteobacteria; order Chromatiales; family Chromatiaceae; genus JBNKLG01. The sequence continues at coordinate 5,627 of JBNKLG010000058.1, forward strand.
CAAGGGGCGCTGGTAATAATCCGCCAGTGCCTGACGCAACCGCTCCACCGCTTTGTCCTTTCGCAAATGCTCAGCCACAGGGGCCAGATTCAGCACCAGACAATCGCCTTCCCAACCCAGAAAACGGGCATTTTCTGCCAATTGAGTCGCCATGCCTCCCAGATTGGGGGCCAAACCAGCTGTCACCTCATACCAGGGCTGCTCTGCATCAGGCGCTTTCTCTGGCTGTCGCTGGGGCTCAGACGCAGATGGTTGAACTGCCACCTCATCTTTAATCTTCGGAGCTGGCGCTAGACTTTTTTTTTATCCGCCACACCGGACGAAACGTTGCACTCTGCGGGGCGGAAGGCCAGCATCCGCATCAACACCATCTCAAAGCCACTGCGACTGTCCGGCGCAAAGGGCAGATCGGCCTGACCCTGAAGGCCAATCTGATAGTAGAGCTGCACATCTTCCGGCGACAACCGGGCGGCCAGATCACGCAGGCGCTCTGTATCCGGGTCCTCTTCCGCCAGGATTTCGGGGACCTGCTGAGCCAACGCCACCCGATGCAACAAGGCCAGCAGCGCCTGCAGAGCAGCGGCAAAATCGGGCACAGTTTCGACCATGTCCGCCACCTGTTGCAACAGCTCGGCGGCATTGGTTTCGGCCAGGGCATCCAGCAGATTAAGCAGACGTTCCTGGGGAATCACACCCAACATGGCACGCACCTCTGCCTCGGCCACCTGGCCGCCGCCAAAGGCGATCGCCTGATCCAGGATACTCAGGGCATCGCGCATGCTGCCGGCCGCAGCCCGGGCCAAAAGGCCCAGTGCGGGCGCCTCAAAGGTCAGCTGCTCCTGTTCCAGGATATGGCGCAACTGTCCCAGGATCAATTCGGGCGACAGGGCCTTGAGGCTGAATTGGAGACAGCGCGACAGTACCGTCACCGGTACCTTCTGCGGGTCCGTGGTCGCCAGCAGAAACTTAACATGGGGCGGCGGCTCTTCCAGCGTCTTCAACAGAGCATTGAAACTGTGGTTGGAGAACATGTGCACCTCATCGATGAGATACACTTTGTAGCGTCCGGCCACTGGGGCAAAGGGGACATTTTCCAACAGCTCACGGGTGTCATCCACCCCGGTTTTGGAAGCGGCATCCACCTCCAGCATGTCCATGAAGCGCCCCTCATCGATCGCGCGACAGGTCGCGCACTCACCACAGGGCGTGGCGCTAACGCCTTGCTCACAGTTGAGGGACTTGGCAAAGATACGGGCGATGGTGGTCTTGCCGACGCCACGGGTACCGGTAAAGAGGTAGGCGTGATGCAGGCGGTCATTATCCAGCGCATTGGTTAGCGCACGCACCACATGCTCCTGGCCGACCAGTTGACCGAAGCTGCGGGGTCGCCATTTGCGGGCAAGTACCTGGTAGGACATGGTTTCCTGTACTCGGGCCTCTTTCGACTGGATCAATCAGGCCCTGCTGTCATGACCCGGAAATTGGGTGGCGGAGCCCACCGGCCACACCCCGGCGCCCGCATCCACCGCTACGGCTGCTCCCTTCCGGGCCTGACCGGGTTCACGGTTTCGCGTCGCGAGGGGACCGGCAGGTCCACCATAGTCTTCCACCCTCGGGATGGAACGGCGCATTATAGCGACTTGAGGGCGGTGAAGCTATGGCAGAAACCACCCCCGCCGTGATCAGGAAGCATCTCAGTCTGGAATCAGATCATCCAGGAAAATGGGCATGCCCAGATAAAAACCCTGGCCATAGTCGATGCCAATGACCTTCGCCCAATCCAGCGCCCCTTCATCGGCGACATATTCGGCCACGGTACGTTTGTCCAGAAAATAGCAAACATCATGGATGGACTTCACCATCGCCTGACTGGGCAGGCTCTCGCCCAGATCGACCACCAGGCCACCATCAATTTTGACAAAATCGACGGGGAGCAGTTTGAGGTAGGAGAATGAAGAGAGACCACTGCCAAAATCATCCAGGGAGAAACGGCAGCCCAAAGCCTTCACGTCCTCCATCAGCCGGGCGACCGCCCGCAAGTCACCAATGGCCTCGGTTTCGGTCACCTCAAAGATCAACTTTTCCATAGGCACTTCGGCCTGTTTGAGCTCTGCCACCAAATAGCGGGCAAAGTGTGAATCGCTGAATGAGCTCCCTGAAATATTGATGGAAAAGCCATCGATGCCCTCGATCTGCCCAATGTGCTCCCTGAGCCATTGCAACGTGTTTCGAATGACCCAACGATCCACGTCCCGCATGCGTCCCTGCATCTCGGCGGCCCGAATAAAGGTAGACAGCGCCTCCTGCCCGCCAAACTCTTCCGGCATACCCAGCAACACCTCATATTGGGGCAGCAAACCGGCTCTCTCATCCAGAGGACAAATGACTTGGCAGCGCAACCGCAGCTTATTGGAACGAATGATCTCGTCGAGGTGGACAACGAAATGGGAAAGGCTCTCACGATACTGTTGATCTTGCTCTCCGGGCTGATAGCACTTTATGCCATTGCCACCACTCGCTTTGACTGCCCGGCAAAGGTCTGTTGCCTGAGCCAGCGCCTCATCCACAGAGCGCGTTTTCGCGTTCAGTGAAACCACCCCCAGACTGGCCGTGGGAACCAAAACCTTTTCCCCCACAGACAACGCCACAGAGCAAATACTGTTCAAAACCCCCTCAGCGTACCGGATCCCCTCCTCGGCATGAATCTCCGGAAACAGCACCGCAAACTCATCACTGCCCAATCGACCAATATGACAGCAGACCTCACAACCCGACTGAACAGCCTCCACAACGGCCTTCAACAGAACGTCACCCGTTTCATGGCCATATTGACTGTTCACCGCCTGAAAAAAGTCCAGATCAAACAGACAGAGGGTATGCCCCTTACGATGCTTGACACTCTCTGCCAGGCACTCTTCGATCATCTTCGTGATCTTGCGCCGACTGAAGCTGCCGGTCACCGCATCGTGGGCATCCGCCTGGGCCAACCGCGTTTGGAGTTCCCCCAACATATTCTTGGCCAAACGGTCTGAGAGGGGTGATTCGGGATCGTCCAGCACCTCCAGCCGGAATTCGGCCATCCGTCTGACGAGCTCGCCCTCTTTATGAACCTGGGTTTCTTTGCCATCATCGCTGATCAGTACGTAATCGCCACTTTGATCCTCGATACCAGCCAATCGGAGATAGGACGCCTCCTCCCCAGAGTCCAGCAATTTCAGCCAGGTGCCGGGTCGAATCGCACGAACCTGAGACAAAAGGGCACGCCAACGCCCTGTATCCATATCACCAGGAGGCAGGGCCTCAGGATCTCTCGCATTGACGATCTCTCTCGTTGAAAAAACAAGATCATCAAGGGTTTCCTCTTCCTCCAGGTCCGATTGGACCAGATACTGCAATATGGCCACCACCAACTGTTTAGACCGCTCTTCGTCCAATGGGGTGACCGCCAGGCCCTGAAACAGGTGATCGCCCATCGGTTTGAGCATTTCAGGCTTTATGGCCCGACTGCCAGTCGCGAAAGAGACCAGACTGCGGGCAACCTCTAACCCGATTGCCACCTCTTCACTGTCCCGGCCTGAGTGGCAAAAATAGTGGGTTAATACGGCCCGCCAGTGGTTTTCCAGAAACACCTGCAGGGCTTTGGGTAAACCTTCCTGGTGGCTCAAATCGACCAATGTATGATCGATCTTGCGATCCAAGCGCATTTTTGAGGCTTCAGTGGCTGCCTTGAGCATGGCCTGGTGGCTGCTCTCCGCAAAGGATTCGCGAGACAGATCCGCCAGGCTTTCCAGCCGCTTAACGGTGTGAAGCAGTTGTTGGGGGGCCTGATCACCGGCTTGCGCCAAACGTTGCAACAGGCCATCCACAGAGGCCTGGTATTCATGCAGCCCTGCGTCAGGTGAAACCAGACGCTCAATGGACTCGATCAGGCGAAGCAACAGATCCCCCTCATGATCCAAAACTGCGGCCCGCACCTTCGGCTGCTGCAAAATATCTTCAATGCGCTGACGCCACTGATCAGACTGACCGCCAACACTCAGCGACACTGACCGCAGACGTTCCAACAGGGAATGGGCCTGCTCCAGGTTATTGATCTGAAAATCCGGGAAGGTGAAGGATTGCTGAACCGGATTTCCCACATAGGCAATACTGGCGCCTAAATCCCGCACCCGCTGGGAGAGCTCTCCCAATTGGTGAATCGCTGATGAGGACTGGGGTTGCGGACCCGTCACCACCTCAAGCGGTTGTTCGTCCCCATCCTGATCGGATATTGCGCCTCCTGGCATTTGCACCTGTTCTGGAAAAGTCTCCCCACTGAACTCACCATAAATGGCGGCTGCTTCCGTGGCAAAATCCCGCTGTTCTGCCGACGCACTAACGGGTTGTTCCGTCCCCAACGCTGAAGTCAGCATGGGAGGCGGTTCATCAACCACCTCCCGTGCTGGCCCAAAATGCTCCATCACTGCGATGGGCGCCGGTTTCAAACCCAGTGATTCTGCCCGTTCAATAAAGATTGCCAGCATGCCTGGATATTCGGCCTGGAGACAACGGGAAAAACCCTGCTTGATACCCAGGGCCACCTCTGAATCCAGTGCCAGGCCATTACAGGCCTGCTCAAAGATGCGACCCAGGTGGGCCGGCCCCATTGGATTGGTATCTTCATCCAGGATATAGCCACAAATCGGGGTTAACAGCTGGTGCAGGGTCTGCAACTGCGGCGCCAGATCGCGCTCAATCCGCGAACAGGCGCCCCGCAACACCAGCCACTGCTCAAAAGAGTCCTGCTCCACCAGAGAGAGTTCGCTTCTGTCCTCGCGCCGCTCCTCCACCAAACGCATCTTATCCACCAGCGCCCGCTGAAAACCCGCTGAGATCTCTTCCAGATAATCCTGACGCAGAACCTTGCCTTCCCGCCGGAGGATGGTGGCGACATGACCGGCCAGCAGCAAATTTTGATCCGGCAGAAAGCCCAATTCATCCATTGGTGTCTGCATGCAGGCTCTGCCGAGAAAATCGTCGATCAAAAGCTCTGCACGCTCACGCAGACAGAGAGACAGCGCTTCAACCACCCGTTGTTGCTCACCCGGGGGGAGAGTCGGGATGGTCGAGGGAAGCTCGGCGCTGCGAACCGCATATTCGTCAGCCAGCCGCTCCATCGACACGAGCGCATCAAAATCCGGGTCAATAAAAGCGATACCGATCGCCCCATCCGCGACATGGGCAACCTGGGCATAAAACAGGATGGGGTCTCTTTCACCCACCAGATGAATGCGAACAGCCACTTCCTGGGCAAGGCGGGCTTCCCGGTGGGGATAGCCCCAAATCAGCAACATACCACCCGGGCAAAAATCGCGAATGGTACAGTCATGGACCCTGCCATTGAGCAAGTGCAATGTTGCTGCCTGGTTCAGCTTTTTGCGTTCGTAGCGCCTTTTTTGATGCATGCGGACATCCTACTCCATCCTTCCCTGAGTTGGCCTTATGTTTTCACCAAAAAAGGATTTTAGCCGGGCTCAAAGAGGGGACGCCATAGCCAATGGAAATCAATACCGGAAAAACAGAGAAACACCAGGTTCAACATCTCCGATTTTCTATTGGCTATCCCAGTATTGAGGATCAGTCCAGCCGCTCAAAACAGTGCTTTTCTGCTTTGAGGCGGCGTAAATCCTCGATACGGTTTTGAGCGGCAATGATGCGGGCATCTTCTTTATAGCCCTTAACCAGAGGACAAATCATGGCCAGATAAGCTGGCCAGGCAACAAAGGTACCGACCATCACAGAGGCACCATTCACGGGATCATCATAAAAGCCAGGCTTGAAACTATAAGTCAGCGGCTCGACAGCGTTGATCGCTCTCTGCAACTGACGACAGCTCATACGTCGATCCGATGCCTTGGAATAAGGCACATGAGGTTGGCGATAGCACTCGAAATCCAGATCAAAGCCCCTACCACCTTTAGCGGTACGACGACCATCGGGACAATCGCAATAGTAATTGGGTTGAATATCCGCCAGAGCACCGTCGGGCATCCCTCCCGCATAAACATTGATTTTGGAGCGGGCAGGGTAATTGCAGGAGCAGTGGCCCTTGGCCAAAGAGGCCACTGGCTGTAGCGTAACGATTAAAGAAAGCCATAATGGCCACAGCAATTTTCGTATTTGCATCTGAAACCTCGTGCCAGTCCGTTAGGATATCGCAGTCCCCTGTCAAAACACCGGCAGAAGACAGCAAACACTTAGCAAACAACGAGCCAAATCAACACCAGACCCCTGATTGTCATGAAAATCACCATCATCCGTCACGGCAAACCCAATATCGCCGCACTGGGTTGGCAAACTGCGGCAGCTTTCGGTCAATCGATTCTGGCCTACGATGAGGCTGGCCTATCGGCCTCATCGACGCCAAGCCCATCGACTCTGACAGGCATTGAAGATTGCAGTCTGATCCTTTGCAGCCAGCTACCCAGATCCATCGACTCGGCCAAGGCGCTGGCTTCCCATCAAACCACGCTATCCGATCCGGTTTTCAACGAGGCTGGCCTACCCCATGCCCACTGGGGCGGCCTCAAACTCTCGCCCTGGTTTTGGGCGGTCTTCTTTCGACTGCTTTGGTTCATGAACTACGGCCACAACAGCGAGACCCTCAAGGATGCAAAAATCAGGGCAAAGGCAGCGGCCCAGCTTCTTGCCGAGTTGGCCACAAAACATGGCAGCGTAGCACTGGTGGGCCACGGCATTTTCAACCGACTACTGGCCCATGAGTTGAGAAACGCTGGCTGGGTCGGCCCAAAAAACCCTGGCACCCAACACTGGCGCTTCGGTATCTATGAGAAACCAGCCCCTCAGGAGTAATCATGCACAGCTTTGCCAAACATCTCTGCGCTTTGGGCTTGCTTGGCTTGTCAGCAGCCACACTGGCCGATGAGATCGAACAGAAATTTGTGACTGCTGGACTGGTCGATATCCAAAGCATAGCCCCCGGTATCCAGGTCGATCTCGTCAACGCCAACCCTGACAAAAATTTCTTTCAGACAGACTTTTATCAGGGCCTGAATAAGGCCTATCTGAGAAAACCTATTGCCCAGAAGCTCGCCAAAGCGCAGGCCATCCTGAAACAGAAACACCCTTCCTACGCCCTACTGGTACTGGATGCCGCTCGCCCCAGATCCGTATCCAGAGCGATGTACGAAAAAATGAAGGGAACGAGGTTTGAGCGATATGTGGCCCGCCCCGACAAAGGCTCCATGCACAACTATGGCATCGCCATCGACATCACCATCATGGATGGACAAGGCCATCGATTGGACATGGGCCCCAGCCCCTTTTACAGCAGCCACGCCAGCCTCTATTGGCAATATTTGCTGAAAAAGGCGGGCAAAGAATTATCTCCCCAGCAAAAAAGGAACCGCGCCTTATTAAAACGGGTGATGCAAAAAGCTGGCTTTTATCCGCTGGCCCATGAGTGGTGGCACTTCAACGGGATGAAAAAAACCGACGTCAGAAAAAGCTACCCCATCATCGAATAAGAGCATCACTTCTTCAGCAGAGGACGGCATTCGGGAATCACGGCGGGTGTCCAGACCTTGGTCTCTTTTTCCACCTTCTTCTCCGTCTTTTTGGGTTTTGGTTTGGGCTTGAACCAGGACATCAGCACCGGCCCGCAGCCCGTGCCTTCGGGTATCGGTTTCTGCTGTTTACACTTCGGGCTGTCCTTGGGGCAGTGCAGACGCACATGAAAATGGGCGTCATGCCCCCACCAGGGGCGAAGCTTATGTAACCAGGCGGTCTCATCACCCAAGCGCTGGCAAAGACCCACTTTAATACCTGGATTGACAAAGATGCGCTCCACCTCGGGCCGCTGGGCCATTGTCCGCAACATCAACAGTTGCAGATCGCCCCAGCGGGACCCCAGGTTCTTTTTATCTGCGTTCAGCATACTGGGGGGATCCCTGCCCTCCGGCGCCCGGATACGGGCATCATCCACCGATTTGGCCGGGGTAAACCAGACATCGAAGTCTGTACCATTCTGATGGCTGCGATGATAGGAGGTCATCAGCCCGCCACGAGGTTGGGACAAATCACCGATCATCATCTTCATCGGGGTCTGCCGGGCCAGCTGCTCACCCACCTGACGGATCAGGGCAACGGTCTGGGGATGGCTATAAAACCGATTGCGATAACGACGGATACTGACATAGCCGGCGCCCGCCTCCGGCAAGCGTACCCCGCCAGCCAGACAGCCATTGGAGACAGCACCGATAACCTCTGGTTTCCCTGCCGTCGGGTTATTGATCCCCGCCCAGGGTGAGACCATCCTGGCCGGCAGCGGAGCAGACAATGTCAACAGCGCCAGACAGAACAGAAAGAGATGAGAAAGGGGTGAACGCCACATCGATGGGGTTTCCAGACCGAATAGAGTAAGCAGCAGAGTTTATCACGCGGGCCCACAACAGCCTCATATCTCATGGAGATATAACGGAAATTCAAGGTTTCCTGTTATGCTATTACCCATCTAGCTGAACCGGATCTCCCTTGTTTTACCGCCCTCTTTCCTGCTGCCTGTTGCTCATATCCCTGGCCGGGATGGGGGGCTGCGTGCACATGCAGGAACGCGATCTGAGCCGGGAACTCAGGCTCTTATCGGAGGCCCCGCCCTCTCCCGTCAGCCTCAAGAACCCTGACGACCTCCCAAAACTGCCTGATGCCATTTCAGCACTGGTTGATCAGCTGGAACAGGAGAAACTCATCTACGTTGGCGAGCGCCACAACGCCTACGGAGACCATCTCCTGCAGCTGGCCATCATTCAGGGCCTGCACCAACGCCAAAGGCCCATCGCCATTGGGGTCGAATGGCTGGAACGCCCTTTCCAGCCCCATGTTACGGACTACATTGAGCACCGTATCAGCGAGGCCGAGATGCTGGAACGCACCCACTATTTCCAGCGCTGGGGGCTGGACTACCGGCAGTACCGCCCCATCCTCCAGTTCGCCCGCCATCACCATATCCCCCTGTACGCCCTCAACGCCCCGACAGAGCTGACCCGCGCCATCGGACGCAAGGGCATCAACAACCTGGTGTCACCCCTGATCGACCTTTTGCCCGAAGAGTATTTCTATACCGACCAGGCCTACGAACAGCATCTGCGGCAGGTCTTCGCCCAACATCGGGGATTTTCCGGCAGCTTTGACAATTTCTACGAGGTACAGCTGACCTGGGATGAAACCATGGCCGAAGAGGTCAGCCGTTTTCTCGATACCCACCCGGAATCCACCCTGATCGTTCTGGCGGGCAACGCCCATCTGGCTCAACGCTCCGGGATTCCCAACCGGGTCGAGCGTCGCACCCGGATTGGAGGCAAAGTGCTTCTGCCCCGCTGGCCAACCACGCTCAAGTCCCCGGCGGACTATCTCATCACCACCCCGGAGATGCCGCTCTCTCCGGCTGCCTCTTTGGACATCGAGGTTCGGGCCAGCCATCATGGCCCCCGGGTGATCACTGTCGCCGCCAAGGGGGCCGGCAAAGCAGCAGGCCTGCGCCGGGGTGACCACATCCTCAAACTCAATGGCCAGCCGCTCTCCAACCCCAGCGCCCTGCGCCTGGCCCTGTTGGAACAGGAACCCGGCAATCAGGTACAGATGGAGGTTCAGCGTGGCCATCAGCAGCCCCATCAGGTCCCGGCCTCTCTGCACGTCGCCTCTGGTGAAACCAGCCTCTAAGGCCAAAGCACAGCCATCAACGACATTGGCAACGAGAAAAAGACAGCATGCCTGCTGTCGCACTCAAAGCAAAAATCGCGCCAACATTTTCAGAAAAATCTGAGTAAAAAATCCGATTTGTCTGATAGTTTTCCTCGGGAATAGCTGTCAAAGTAGCGGCCGTTTTCTCTCATCTTACCTTCACCCTAAAGCCGTAACAGGGATCGTCATGCGCCACCCTACCCGCCAAAACCGGCAGACTGACAGCAGCCTGCCACCTCTGGCGTTGCCAGCCCGTTTCCATGGCCTGACCTCGGAACGCAACAAAAGCCGGACCGAACAAGAGGTCACTCAACAACAAAAGGGGGTTGAGCTGATGCAGGGGATGAGGGTGATGACAGAGGTTAAAACCGGCAAGAGACGGGTTATTGAGTATGTGTTGTCGCCCTTGCTTAGAGGGGTGATAGAGAGTGGGAGGGAAAGGTGATGGAGAGAACATGGGTCAAGGTTGATGGAGCCATGATGAATGGTTACTGCTGTCCAAAATCAAAAGTCGGTAGGTTGGGAAAAGCTTCGCGTGCCCAACACAATCTATGTCGATTGCACCAGAAAACCTAAGCTGTAGGAGAAGTGATGATGAGTTGTATAAAATATAATTCCTCCGTCCCCTTTACTCTCTTTTTGCTTTTTCGTATGTAAATACTTACAGTATCGGAAAAAATTAATGGAACAGACTAAAAAACAGAAGTCAATAGTGTCCACAAAATGGGAAAAACGTGGTCCGATCTTTTTTTTACTTATTATTAGCTGTGTTGTCGCCATCGCCACTATTACTGTTCTTTTGTTTATGGAATCCAATCGCACATATCCAACAGATTGCGAGATTGCTCGCATAGTATACGATGAATATCCAGATCCTCTTGGATCATTTGATGAATTTCTTGAAGAGCGATTTCGAACCTACGGAATAGAATCACCAGGCGGCCTATTCTCCAATCCTATCTACAGTTTTGCTCTTTTTTATCCAAAAGAGATAAGTATAAAATTTGAATCTTATGATTATCAAATTTCGCGAGGGGGTAAACTCTATTCCAAAATAACACTTTCTATTTTACAGGAAGAATGGGAAAGTGGCCAAAAGATCAACTGCAATAACACTAAATGAGAAATTAAATGAAACTGACAACATCAACGGAAAATCTCTCGGTTTTCGATACAGAAACCATGACCAGTCTATATTTGTGTTAACTTTCCAAATGTGAAGCCTGGTGCAGGTGTGGTGGGTTTCCCATAATAAAAAGCATGGATCATAGAGACAGGTTGAATCAAAGCATGGATTAAATCTTGGTCAAATGTCTCGCGGTCGGCCATGTAAGAGGAGAAATGATGATGAGTTGTATAAAATATAATCTTTCCGTCCCCTTTTTGCTTTTTGCTATCGAAAATTGAATGGCACTTTAGAGTTGGCTAAGCAAGGCCTGTTTGATATATGTTGTTGCGAAACTTACCGTAATTTCATATGCTGAAGCAAAATTATTCACTGAAGGTAGACTATTATGGCGTTTGTAAATGAGAATATCTCCGAGGAAGATTATATTAAATATGGATTGAAAGAAATTGATCATACAATATCACCTCCAGGCATACCTGGCCATTCTATAAAACGTCGTGATTGGACCATTGATCGTGATCGCAACATTTTCTTGCGAGAATTCGCAAGTGGCAGATATGATGAGGAGGAGGATCATTTGACTGGATGGACCTTTTT
>JBNKLG010000059.1:0-17048 GCA_050292235.1 Sedimenticolaceae bacterium
CCATAGAGACGTGCCCGCAGCACGCGACTGTTGTTGACCACCAGCAGATCTGATGGCTGCAACAGATTCAGAATGTCAAAAAACCGTCGGTCCACCAGGCCATTGGCGGTCAGGTGGAGTAACCGGCTCTGGCTTCGTTCGGGTAAAGGATACTGGGCGATCAGGCCCTCAGGCAGATCGTAATCAAAGTCGGTCAATTGCATGGCGCTATTTTAGCACGCAGGCCAACCAATCTAACGGCTGGCATGAATCTGGCTTATCCCAAACGTCATTCTTACTCTCAGTGGCCAGCCCATCATGAGCATTCCATTGCAAGCCGTTCCCGGTACTCGCCATCCCAACATCAAAGCCTTTGTCCCCAAGGCCAAACCGAAGAGGTCAGAACGACTCTCCCAGGAGATTCTCAACCTGAGCCATCAGCTGCACAGTCAATTGGCCATGGATTGGATCATTGAGTATTTCTATCGGGCCACCTTCGAATCCCTGGATTACAACGGCCTCATTTACCAGCTGCCGGATGATCAGCATGGATTCAGCCATGGCATACTCAGCGGCCACAGCTGTACCTACGCCCTCACCCTCAATCAACAGAACCTGGGGGAGATGGTCTTCTATAATCATCTGGCCTTTGACGAATCTCAGATGATGAAAATCGAGCGTCATCTGCAGGCCTTGATCAACCCTTTACGCAATGCCCTGCTCTACCGGGATGCCCTGCAACAAGCTTTGCGCGACCGGCTCACCGGGGTTCGCAACCGCGCTGCCTTCGATGCCGATCTGGCCAGAGACATCACGCTGGCCCATCGTCATGAGCAGCCCCTTTCCCTGATCGTTTTGGACATCGATCATTTCAAAGGCATCAATGACAACCACGGCCATGCAGAAGGGGATCGCATCCTGAAAGAGGTGGCGCAGACCACCAGCGACAGTGTGCGCACCAGTGACCAGATCTATCGCTATGGTGGTGAGGAGTTCACCATCATCGTCCCTCAAAACACCCTGGATGGTGCCCGCCGTCTGGCCGAACGTATCCGTGCCAACATCTATCAGGCACAGCACCCGGAGCTGGGTGACAGCATCTCCGTCAGCCTGGGGGTTGCACAGCTGCGTCCTGGAGAGGATGGCCATCACCTCTTCCAACGGGCCGACCGGGCTCTGTATGCCGCCAAACGCAATGGCCGCAATCAGGTAATGGCCTGAGGACAGTCTGCCTGTAAACAGCAAACATGGCAGCGGGGCCGTTTGCTACAGGCCTCTTTGGCATGGCAAACGATGAGGGCATGATATTCGTTGTAATAGACATGGTCCGCCCCCAAGGCCCTCTCCAGCGCCCGGCGTAAAACCTCGTAGGGTTCATCTCCCTGACAAATCCCCTGCCGGGCAAACAACCGGCGACTGTAGGTATCGATCACAAAGACGGGCCGCCGAAAGGCATAGAGCAGGATGTCATCCGCCGTTTCCGGCCCAACCCCATGCACCGCCAGCAGGGCCTGACGCAGGCGTGAGGTCCCCCACTGGCGCAGAGCCCCCTCCCCGCCCTCATCACGCAGAAAACGACAAAGGGCCAGCAGGCGCTGGGTCTTGAGATTGAAATAGCCTGCGGGTCGGATGCACTGGGCAATCTCTACAGAGTCAGCTTGAAGCAAGGCTCCGAGATCCAGCAGACCGGCCTCAGATAAAGCCGCCATCGCCTTTTCGACATTGCTCCAGGCGGTATTCTGGGTCAGCACCGCCCCCAGCATCACCTCGAAAGGCGAATCTGCCGGCCACCAGTGCTGCGGTCCATAGGCGGCCAGAAGCCGGTCAAAGAGCTGGCATAGCGGTTCAGCGGCGAGATCGAGGCTGCTCAAGGCCCACCTGCCGCAGCAGTTGTTTGATCTCGGCCTTCTCCAGGTCACGCCACTGACGCTGGCGGGGATAGCGACCCAGGGCAATGGTGCCATAGCGGATGCGGATCAGGCGGTTGACCTGGACACCCACCGCCTCCCACATGCGCCGCACCTCGCGATTGCGGCCCTCGGACAGGGTGACGTTATACCAATGGTTGGCCCCCTCGCCCCCCGCCTCACTGATGGCACTGAACCGGGCCGGACCGTCCTCCAATTCAACCCCTTGGCGCAATTTTGCCACCATCTCCTCGCTGACTTGCCCCAGCACCCGCACCGCATATTCGCGTTCAATCTGGTGGGCGGGATGCATCAGCCGGTTGGCCAGTTCGCCATCGGTGGTCAGCAGCAGCAATCCGGCACTGTTGATGTCCAGCCGACCCACGGCGATCCAGCGCCCGTTACGCAGTTTCGGCAGCTGTTTGAAGACCGTAGGGCGGCCTTCGGGGTCGCGCTGGGTCACCAGCTCCCCTTCCGGCTTGTGATAGAGAATCACCCTAGGCAGACTGCTCTGCTGGGTCATCATGGGTACCTGAAAAATGCGCCGCCCATAGCGTAGACGGTCACCGGGACTGGCCCGCTCTCCGGGCCTGGCAGGCCGATTGTTGAGCATGATCTGCCCCTCGGCAATAAGGGCATCCAGCTCGCGACGGCTGCCCCAACCGACATTGGCCAGCAGTTTTTGGATACGTTCCCCGGATGGGGGTGGCGCCTTTTTCATTTGGTCTCCTCGGCATCGACCAGTGGAGGTACAGGTATGGCATCACCCAGATCCAGCTCCCGTTCGATGCCGTCAATGTCTCGCAACTCGGCCAGACTGGGCAGATCCTCCAGCCGCTTCAGTTGAAAATCGTCCAGAAAGTGGCGGGTGGTGGCGTAGAGCGCTGGGCGACCCGGCACATCCCGATGACCGACCACCCGGATCCACTCCCGTTCACTCAGGGTCTTGATGAGGTTGCTGGCCACGACCACGCCGCGGATGGCCTCGATCTCGCCACGGGTCACCGGCTGACGATAGGCGATGATGGCCAGGGTCTCCAGCAGAGCACGGGAATAGCGGGGTTTCCGCTCCTCCCACAGGACTCCCAAATGGGCGGAAAAGGCCTGGCGTACCTGGAGACGATAGCCACTGGCGGTCTCCACCAGCTCGACGGCGCGGTCGGCATAATCCTGCTCCAGCTCAGCCAGGGCATCGCGTAACGCCTGCATCGAGGGCTGCCGGTCCTCTGCAAACAGCGCCAGCAGTTGTGCCCGGTCCAGGGGACGACCGGCGGCCAGCAAGGCGGCCTCCAGCAACAATTTGATGGGCAAATCAGCCATCGGCCTGGCCTGCGGCCTTAAGGTGGATAGGTGCAAAGGGTTCGGCCTGTACCAGCACTAACAAGGAGGCCTTGAGCAACTCCAGAATGGCCATGAAAGAGACCACCACACCGGGCCGCCCTTCGCTCAGGTCGAACAGCTGGGTAAAGCTGACAAAACCCTGTTCACCGACCAGCGCCAGCACCCGCGACATGCGTTCCCGCAACGACAGGGATTCGCGCTCAATCCGATGATCACTGAAGTGCTCGGCCCGTGCCAGCACGCCGGCAAAAGCGATCAACAGCTCTTGCAGGCTGACCTCGGGATAGCGGGGTTCCTGGGGACGAAAAGGGGCGGCAACCTCGGCAGCGAACCGGTCGCGACCCAATCGCGGCAGTTCGTCCAGGTCCTCCGCTGCCTGCTTATAGCGTTCGTACTCCTGCAGACGGCGAATGAGTTCGGCCCGGGGGTCTTCCTCTTCATCAGCAGACTCCACAGGCCGGGGCAAAAGCATACGGGATTTGATCTCGGCCAGGGTCGCGGCCATCACCAGATATTCCGCCGCCAGCTCCAGCCGGGTCTCGCGCATCAGTTCCACATAGGCCATGTATTGCTGGGTGATCTCGACGATGGGCACATCGAGAATATTCAGATTCTGGCGTCGAATCAGATAGAGCAGGAGATCCAGCGGCCCCTCGAAGGCATCCAGAATGACCTCCAGGGCATCGGGGGGGATATAGAGATCCTTCGGCAGGGTCAGCCAGGGTTCACCGCTGACGATGGCCAGCGGCAATTCGGCCTGTTGGGGAATGCTGGGCGTTGCGCCCATCAATAGCTCAGCGACATCGCCTGTCGAACCTCGTCCATGGTGTCACGGGCGGCATCGCGTGCCGCCTCGCAACCCTCATTGATGATGGCATCGACCAGTTCAGGCTGGGCCTCATACTCCCTCGCCCGTTGCTGAATGGGGCCCAGCTCCTGCAACACGGCCTCGATCACCGGCTGCTTGCATTCGATACAGCCAATCCCGGCACTGGTACAACCGGCCATGGCCCAGTCCCGCACCTTCTGATCAGAATAGACCTGATGCAGCTGCCACACCGGGCATCGGGCCGGATCACCAGGATCGGTGCGCCGTACCCGGTTGGTATCCGTGGGCATGGTCCGCAGCGCCTTCTCAACCGTGGCAGGTTCATCCCGCAGTGAGATGGTGTTGCCATAGGATTTGGACATTTTCTGCCCGTCCAGTCCCGGCATTTTTGAGGCCGGCGTCAGCAATGGCTGAGGCTCCGGCAGAATGATGCGCCCCACCCCTTCCACATAGCCATAGAGACGCTCACGGTCGCCCAGGGTGATGTTCTGCTGATCCTCCAGCAGGGCGCGAGCTGCTGCCAGGGCCTCCTGCTCACCGGCCTCCTGATAGCTCTTGCGGTATTGTTTGTAGAGTTTCGCGGCCTTCTTACCCATCTTTTTCATGGCCTCATGGGCCTTCTCTTCAAAGTCGGGTTCGCGACCGTAAAGATGATTGAATCGGCGGGCCACCTCCCGGGTCATCTCCACATGGGCCACCTGATCCTCGCCTACCGGCACCTGGTTGGCCCGGTAGATGAGAATATCGGCGCTTTGCAACAGGGGATAACCGAGAAAGCCGTAGGTGGCCAGATCTTTCTCCTTCAGCCTCTCCTGCTGATCCTTATAGCTGGGCACCCGTTCCAGCCAGCCCAGAGGTGTGATCATCGAGAGCAACAGATGAAACTCGGCGTGTTCAGGCACCCGTGACTGGATAAAAATCCGGGCAGAGCCTGGATCTACGCCAGCAGCCAACCAGTCGACCACCATCTCCTTGGCTGCAGTGGGAATGATACTGGGGTCGTCATAATGCGTGGTCAGGGCATGCCAGTCCGCCACGAAGAAGAAGCACTCATATTCATGCTGCAACGAAACCCAGTTCTTCAACACCCCGTGATAATGACCCAGATGCAGACGACCCGTGGGCCGCATGCCGGACAAGACTCGGGAATTTTGTGCGTTCAAGGGTGCCACCTTTGTTTATTCACTCAACAAACTAAAAAATCAGTTCCAATATCCTACCCACGACTTGCTGACTGAGGGTGATAAAGGGGCCAAGCAATTGGCCAAGGATACCGGTTGCCAACAAAACCACCAGAATAATGAGACCATAGGGTTCAATACCATCAACCGTCCGCGCCACTCTGGGGGGTAATGCAGCCACCAGCACCCGACCACCGTCCAGAGGTGGCAAGGGAAAGAGATTGAGCACCATAAGCACAGCATTAATCATCAGCCCAGAGCTACCCATGTAGGCCAAAGGCAAAGCCACCCAATTAAAGCCCATGCCATGCAAAATAACCCCCAGATGTGCCATAACGCCCCAGAAGAACATCATCAAAAGATTGGCACCGGGGCCAGCTAGGGCAACCAAGGCAGTATCTCGCCGCAGGTGGCGCAGATTCTGAAAACTTACCGGCACCGGCTTGGCCCATCCAAAGACAAAACTGGTAGACAAAAACATCACCAGAGGCAGCACAATGGTGCCGAGCGGGTCGATATGTCGCAGTGGATTCAGGCTGACCCGCCCCAATTGGCGGGCCGTCTGGTCACCCAACTTGGAAGCCATCCAGCCATGGGCGGCTTCATGTAAGGTGATCGCAAAGATCAGCGGCAGGATCATCACCGCCAACTGCTGTACGCTACCCAGATTGTTCATGCGTTCTCCTCAAGAAATTCCGCAGCGCCCTTGCCCTGCCGCAGAATCTCCACCGTATCGTGTTCCAGGTCGATCACCGTGGTCTGATCCATGCCGCAATAGCCGCCATCGATGATGAAATCCACCGCATGAGAAAGGGTCTCCTTCATCTCATAGGGGTCAGTCAGCGGAAACTCGTCTCCCGGCAACATCAGGGTGGAGCTCATCAATGGCTCACCGAACGCCTGCACAATGGCCTGGGCAATCCGGTTATCCGGCACCCTCAGACCCACGGTTTTGCGCTTGGGGTTCATCAGCCGTTTCGGCACCTGTTTGGTCGCGGTGCAGATGAAAGTATAAGGCCCGGGGGTGAGATTCTTCAGCAAGCGATAATGCTGATTATTCACTTTGGCGTATTGGCTGATCTCGGACAGATCCCGGCAAACCAGGGAAAAGTGGTGATTGCTCTCAATCCGGCGAATCCGGCAAATGCGTTCCATCGCAGCCTTCTCCCCGATACCACAGCCCAGGGCGTAGCTGGAATCGGTGGGATAGATAATGAGACCACCTTTGCGCAGCACTTCCACCACCTGACTGATCAATCGTGGTTGGGGATGCTCGGGATGAATTTGGGCGAACAGGCTCACGAGGTCAGGCAGCGACGGCCGGCCAATCGGCCCAGATGGGCGTACAGATCCGGGGCAGAGACACGATGCGCCCCAGACCCAGACGGGAGTGATCCGGTCCATGATAATCGGAACCGCAGGAGGCCCGGAGCCCCAGATCACGGGCCAGATTGGCCATCACATGAATATCATCTTTACTGTGACTGCTGGAAACCACCTCGATCCCGGTGCCGCCACAAGCCTGAAAGGCCTGGATGAAATGCAGCAGTTTTTTTCGGGTTACCCGGTAGCGGGCCGGATGGGCGATCACAGCCTGACCACCAGCAGACAGAATCCAACCCACAGCCTCTTCCAGTCCGGCCCATTGACCGGGCACATAGCCGGGTTTCCTGCGTACCAGAAAGCGCTTGAACACCTGATCCACATCACGGGCCCTACCCTGCTCCACCAAAAACTGGGCGAAATGCATTCGCCCAACCAACTCACCCTGCGCATAGCGGCAGGCACCCTCATAGGCATCCAAAACTTTGGCATCCCTGGCCAGACGACGGCCGATCTCCCGGGCCCGATGAATACGAAACTCACGAATCGCCGCCAGACCGGCCTCCAGCCGAGGATGACCCGGCGAGATACCCAGCCCCACCAGATGCACCGTCAAACCCTCCCAGGTAACGGAGATCTCCACTCCAGGCACAAAATGGAGTGCGACCTCTGCTGCTGCCAATGCCGCCTCGGCAAGCCCGGCGGTGGTGTCATGGTCGGTCAAAGCCAGCACATCCACACCAGCCGCTACCGCCTGAGCCACTAATTTCTTGGGAGACAGAGCGCCATCTGAGGCCGTGGAATGGGTATGCAGATCGTAATGAAGTGCCATGGGGGACTACCCGGCCTCGTCAGCACAACAAGCTGACCATAATGCCTGATCTCACCGCAGCATCCTGATGCTGCGGTGAGAGACGGGGGAGTTACTTCTTCGTCTTGGGCTTTTTATCCTTTCCACCCTTATCGCCAGCCTTCGGCAGTGCTGGCTCTGGTTTCTTGACGGCATCGGGATGGCGAGCCTGATAGGCCATCAGGATAGTCTGGGTCAGATTCACGTCGTCCGAGTTCTCGAATACCACCATATCATTTTTCAGCAGGATCACATCAAAACCCTTGCTGAAAGCCACCTCACGGGCTACCGGCTTGATGCGATCACGCATTTCCGCCGCCAGTTTCACACTGTAATTTTTGAAGACAGCATCGGCTTTTGCCTGCTCCTGACGGAATTTGATCTGGGCACCCTGCTCCAGAGCAGCGATTTCCCTTTTCTGATTCTTCCCTTTTTTGATCTTTTTACCCTCTGCCTGAAGGGTTTCCTTCAGCTTCTTGGCAAAGGTCTCCAGCTCTTTGTTCAGCTCACCTCGCTTGACCTTGAGCTTCCCTTTCATGTCCTGGAACATGCCGGTCTGATCAGCCACATAATCGATATCGAACACGGCAACCCGGCCTTTTTGCGGCGGCGGAGGTGGCGCAGGCTGCTGCATGGGCGCCGGCGCTGGGGAGTGAGCAGGCGCAGCAGCCTGAGGGGCGGCCTGGGGCTCTCCCTGCTGGCATCCCATCACCAACACAGAGATCGCAATCAGACCGAGGAGATAATTCGTCTTCATAGGTTTTCCTAAAATAAATCCACTCAAATATCCACGAAATGACCAAAATGATCACCACAGGTACCATCACCAGCACCCTGGACCAGGGGAGGGATTATACGGATTGTTCACCGGCTTTGCATGACCGCTGTCCCGGCCTTATGACAGACTAGGTAGAAATTTCGGAGTTTACATCAGCTTTTGGAGTCCTTTCATGCGCCGACTACCACTCGCCTTTTTACCCTTATTTTTCGGTTTGGTTCTGCCTGCTCAGGCCATGAAATGCATGCCTATCTACGGCAACTGGTGCGGCATCAACCACCCAAGACTGGGTGACTTCCCCCCACCGGTGGATGCCTTTGATGCCGCCTGCATGCGCCATGATCTCTGCATCATCAACAGCCGCAGCGATACCCCCTGCGATGTCGCCTTTGTCAACGACCTGCATTTCCAGGCCGCCCAATATGGTTATCTGCCGCGCCCATTGCAATGGGCTGAGTATGTAATCCGGCTCAAAGCCGGTGACCATCCGATGAGTGGCATGCCCATGCCCACACCCTGGGACGGCATGGGGGCCATGGGATCGATAATGACACCCTGTTGGTGAAGGGTGGGGCGGGCTTGGCCTGTCTTCAGTCGGTCGGCAACGGTCCGATCTGTTTTTTATCGATTCTGGAAATCAGCACATCGGTGATATCCACAACAATACCGCTGGCATTATAGATAATATGATCTCTGCCACCATCTATCACGATTTCCAATTTGGATTTGGAATATTCTGCGATCAATTTATTCATATACATCTTGGAAAGATCATGAACCTTTTTATCGTGATCAGCTTTCTTTCGATACATGGCATCCAGGCTTTCCTTTTGAGCTTCCAGCTCTCGCATGGAGGGGTCATCGCCAATCTTGGCCACGCAATCATAATAGTGACTTGAAGCAAGCTTAAGCTGATACCGGACAGGGGCTGAAGAACCATCTTTCATCTCAGTATGAGCAACTTCATGACTCTCTTTTTCCATCCTGGCTTTCTCTGACTTGCATTGCTCCTTCAAATGCAGCCGCGTGCTACGAATCTGACTGGAAATCTGGCTACGTTTCATTCGCAAACCGGTCTGATCCGACGCAGTTTCATCCGGGTAGGGATACTTTTCCTTGACCACCCTCAACACCTCATTTTCCAGAAGGCGCTTATTGGCCACTGCCCAGTTGAATGCGTAAGTTGTATTGCCCTGAGCATAGCCATCAGAAAATACCGCCAGAGATAACACCACCAATATTGTTCTTACCATTTTCATTAACCCTCTTATTCGTCAGACCCATACGACATCGTATCAGCAGACAAGGAGCTGTCCTATTACAAACTGATAACGAGCCATTCTGTTAATCAATAGTCACAAATTCAAACCATAGCTTCCCTGGACCCTCCCCATTCCATAGAACCTGTTGACCCTCAAGTACAGCAGTAATCCGCAAACCAGCCCCACTCCGTGCACCGCCGGTACACTGGGCCAGGCGGTATGGGTCAACAAGGCGGTATTGGCCAGGCTCTCCCAAACCACCTTAAGCACGGCCCCCAGGCCGGTCAACCAGAGGATGGGGTGGGGATCTTCCTGCCACCATCGCAATAACCCCAGGGCCAGCAGACCATTGAGGATACCGGAGAGGCCGCAGTAATAATCCAGTCCGGGCGCGGCAAACCAGAGCCAAAGATCAATACCCAGCGTACTCAGGGCCAGCACGGCAAAGAGCTCTCCTTTCAACCGGGATTCCAACAGCAATCCCAACAGCAGCAAGGCCCCGATATCCCATATCGCATGTTCCAGATCGCTATGCACCCAGTGACCGCTGATCAAACGCCACCACGCTCCCTGGCCGATGGCCGCCCTGTCGAATACCCAGCCCTCGGAGGCGGCCCCGAGGATCAGATAGATCCCCAGGGCCAGCCCGGTCAGTAGCAGGGTTCGCCAGGGCAGCGACAAACCGCCATGGCGACTGGCTGAGTCAGCCCTCATCCCGGCAGGCTCCGCCCATGCCCTTTCCAGGTCAGCCAGACGAGAGGCAGTAGCATCAGCAGGCTCCAGCCATCCAGGGCGCCCCCGCCATGATGGCCACCACCAAAATGAGGGCGAGGCGTACTGTACATGGGCTGAGTCTGATCCACCCGCCGGGAGACCGGCGCCTGAGAGGCACGCTGTTGACGCGCCACGGTCTCGGTGGCGACACGATCCCGGTTCAGGCGTTTGATACCACGCTGATCGAAGGCCTCATCCCGCATCACCACCATGGAGGTGTAGTCGGTTACCAGTCCATAAGAGACACCCAGCTCGGTCACAGCCTGCTTCAGATCCGCTTTCTCACCGAAGTCATCCATCTGGGCCATGGCATCCTCGATCCGGGCGAAGGCCCAGAGACGTTCGATCTCAGGATTGTCTGTAGCCTTGGTGGGAAAATCGAAGCGGGTCTGATAGCGCTTCTCCTGACCGGAGATACGACCCTCGACCATGACATCGGCTGGCCCATCACCCCAATAGTGACCGAAGATCACCAATTGCTCGCCCCGATAGAGGCTACCGATCTCCTTCGGGCTCAGGTCAGCGGTCTTCACGCCCCTGATCTCCACTTTGACCCCGTGCAGGGCCTGATGGGTCACCTTGGACGAGGCCAGCAGCAGTTGCCCCACAATGTCATCGCTGTTGGAGATACTGAGTGCAAAGCCATGGGAAGCCTTGGTCACCGCCTCCAGCAAGGGCCGGTTGGCACTGTTGCCCATGATGAACGTGAAAAGGCGAATATCGCGGGACTGGATCAGCTTGATGAACTCGCGCTGACGCACCTCGCCCACATTGGCCACGCCATCGGTCACCAGCACCAGGGCACTGGTACGATCGGCATCGAGGGATTTCAGACCCAGATCCAACCCGGTAAAGAGGTTGGTACCATTGCTGGGTTGTATGGCCGCCACCTTTTGCGCCCACTGCTTCACAGCCTCAGGCGTGGCATTGACATAGCCATGGGTCAGCTCGCTGGCACGATCGTTGAAGAGTACGATGCGAAACCGGTCTTCCGGACGCAGCTTGCCCAGGGCACGCTCTACCCCATCGGCCAGAGTGGCGTACTTATCCTGCATCGAGCCGGAGATATCAAGCACAAAGACCCAGTCCTTACCCTTTTGAATGGGTTGCAGATCATCGCCCGGCGTCACCACCATCATGAAAGTACCCCTGTTGGCACCCTCAGGCTTGTGGGCCACCAGATCGACACTACCGGGCAGGCCCGCCTGATGGCGCCAGTAGACCACCAGATCCTTATCCAGAACAAAAGCCGGTGCAGCCACCATTTGGGGCTGAGCACCCTCCTCTGCTGCCGGTGCTGTCTGGCCGCCACTGGCCAGATGAATCCGCCAATCCCCCTTGTCCAACTGTGTCATCTGGGCCTGAGGCTGATCGGGCATACGCACCGCCTCGATGGGATAGGCCGAACGCACCTTTACATCGAAGCTGAAATGTCGATCCACCTGCTTGTTGGCGGTCCAGAAGGCCAGCTTCTCCTCATCCACCCCACCCTCTTCCAGCGGATAGACATAGCGGCCAATGCCCGTATCCACATGGGCCGGCTGCAGATAAACCAAACGGACGCGGGTCTCCTGCCCGGCGCGCACCGGCGACACCTGCACCTCAAAAGTCTTGTACGCATCCTTCTCCGTCAGACCGGCATCATGGCCCGCCGCCTTCTCCTCCTCATAGACCCGCTTGGCCTCCTGGCGTTCCAGTACCTCACCGGTCACCGGCTTGCCATCGATCCACAGAGTAAACTCCGCCACCGAGCCCTTCTCCGGAACCGGGAAGGAGTAGCGGGCCTCCAGATCACGCTGGTGGGGGTTGAAAAAGACCTGCTCCACCTGGGTAACGGCATAGCCATCTTCAATGACCACCTCTACCTTATGATCCCTGATCTCCAGTGGTGGCAGACTGCCATCAGACGGCTGCAACAAGCCAGCAGCCTGAGTGACACCCGCAGTCAACAGCGAGCCCACCAGGATCAGCTCCCGAGCCATCTGTTTGAAAAGTTGATGAAAACTCATCATAGCCTCCATATAAACAGTGTTTAATTAAAACCTGTGATCTGGCCGGCATTCATTACGCCGACCCATCAAATAAACAGCGTTTATTTTTTATCTTAAAGAAACCACCTTGTCATCGGTGGAGAAAATAAACACTGCTCAGTTCTCGTTTTAGCATAAGACTAAACAATGTTCAATAAATTCTTGGGATAGGCGCTCTTGGTCGCATTGTGGCCCATCACCGCCCTTGTTCCCGGTTTGACGAATAATCCCCTACCGCATTGAACGGCGCACCCATGATCTGGCCAAACGTTCCACTTGAGACAGTAATTCGAAAGCGCCCAATAACCTCGTTCATGTGGCAGAACAGATTCATGACCTCCATGCGGCCTGAAGGTTCAACCCTGACTGGCATGGACAGATGGGCGACAACCGAGGTAAAACTGGCTACAGAACGCCATTTTCCACCTTCCTCTGTTTCCAGAGTAACGACCAAATCACCAGGCTGACGTGAATAGGTGCGAGGGGTTTTTGAACAGTTAGCGATAGCGAAGCCGCGCAATACTGACAAATTTTTATCAATCTTCTGTAGCTGAGGTGCTACCAAGATCGGCGTTTGGGCACCCACCTCCGGGCAAATCATGCTGAACGGTGGCTCACTTGGCTTAACAGATGCAGTTGCCCTCTCTTCAGCACAAACATCAAATGAAGCCACAGGCAGCAAAGCAGCAATGGCAAACAGGTACCTAAGAATCTTCATATTCCTCTCTCCAGCTCTCGAAATTATGGTCTAGAACAACCTTTTCATAATAGCCAGGTTGAGAACGAGACGCGGTCACCTCCAATGCACCCACATCCCGAACACCGGCTAAGACCAGAACAATTCATCAAGACCCTGTGCATGTCCAGCACATCGGCCAGGGTCAGATAATGCTTCATCAATAACCCTGCTCCAGCAGATTTTCGGCAAAGCCAGTACGTCTGGGCAAAAGGCTGAATCGCTCATCCCAGTACGGCACCTCGCAAAAACGTACCGACAGGTACATTTCACTGGACATAAACCTGACAAGAATTCATGTCAACATAATGAATTAATTGATTTTTTTACGAATTTACCGTTTCTGGCGCGGCACTTGCTGAATAGAGGGCAATCACTCACACCTTTGCGTCATGGAGCCTCGTAACATGCCGATACGCACCCACATCAGAACAGCCCGGCAGCAGCCCCTGGAGTTAGGCAAGCTGGACTTCCTGGGTCGCATGCCGATCCCCCTGCGCCGCCCGTTCAAGGCGGGCCTCGACCAGCTGGTTGCCGAACAACGCCGGAACAACGGCATGGATTTGAACTGCTGTTTTCTCACCGGGGCCGAGTGGTACCGGCCCTTCGACACGCTCTGCGTGGCCGAACAGGTTCCTGGGATGCTGGTCACGACCTTCTATCACGATATCCTGACCCCCGCTCTGCTGGAGCACTACACCCCAAGCCACCCCGAACCGGCACCGGATATCCACCCGGCCTGTCGGGAGGCCAAGCTGCTCGATCCGCTCGGCATCTTCCATCTGTTCGCCGTCATCCCCTTCGTCTTTCTCGTGGATGAGTCGCGTCTGCGCGGTCGAACGGCGCCGCGCACCTGGGCCGATCTGCTCAAACCTGAGTGGACCGAGGAGATCCTGTTTGGCGGCTGGCGCCCCAATGAGCGCGTGCCCTACCAGGACTACAACGACTTCCTGCTCCTCTCGCTCTACCAGGCATTCGGCGCCGATGGGCTCGCGGCGTTTGCCCGCAATGTACGACACATCCAGCACAACATTCGCACCGCCACCCAGGCCGGTTCGAACAGCAGCCGGATGGGGGCCATCGCCATTCTGCCCTGGCTGCAGGCCGAGATGGCACCGCGTCGCGAGCGGGTGCGGGTGGTCTGGCCCGAGGATGGGGCGCTGGCCATGCCCATCGTCTATCTGACGCGCCCGCAATCCCAAGCACGTGTGCAGCCGCTGGTCGACTATCTGACGGGGTCAGAATTGGGTACGGTGCTCGCCCGCAACTGCTACCCACCGGTCAATCCGGGGGTTGCCAACGCCTTTCCGGTCGGCGCCCGCCTGCGCTGGCTCGGCTGGGACTGGGTGAGAGAACGCGATCTTGGTGCAGAGACCGCGCAAGCGGCTGGGATCTTTTTCGATCACTGGTATCGTTTGCGGGAGGCATCGGCATGAGGTTGGTCACCGTTGCCGGATCCCCCTCGGTGGGCAAGACCTCGGTCATCCTCAGGGCGGGCGAACTGCTGCGCCAACAGGGTCTGCGGGTCGGCATTGCCAAGTTCGACTCGCTCTCCACCAGCGACGACCGCTTCTATGAGGAGCGGGGCTACCCGGTCACTGTCGGCCTGGCCGGTTCGCTCTGCCCGGACCACTACTTCGTCTCCAACGTGGAGGACTGTCTGGCCTGGGGAAAGCGCCAGCAGCTCGATCTGCTCATCAGCGAGAGCGCCGGGCTGTGCAACCGCTGTTCCCCTCACATCAACGGCATCCTGGCCGTCTGCGTAGTCGATGCCCTGGCCGGCGTACACACCCCCAAAAAGATCGGCCCCATGCTGCGCCTGGCCGATCTGGTGGTCATCACCAAGGGAGATATCATCTCCCAGGTGGAACGCGAGGTGTTTGCCTACCATGTGCGTCTCGCCAACCCCGGCGCAGGCGCGCTGTTCTGCAACGGCATCACCGGCCAGGGGGCGGATGAACTCGCGACCCGGCTGCGGGCCGCCCCAGAGACCGCTGTCCTGGAGGGCGAACGGCTGCGTTTTCCCATGCCGGCCGCCGTCTGTCCCTACTGTGTCGGCGAGACCGCCATCGGCGAAACCCACCAGCGTGGCAACGTCAAAAAGATGAGGTTCGATGATCTCTCTCTGGAGGAAGCCTCATGAACGCCGTCGCCGATCTCCCTTTAGGTGAACTCATGACCCGCCACCCCAGGGTGGCCGAATTCATCGGCACGCTAGGCCTGGAGGCGCCCACCGACAACCCACCGCTGGCCGACTGGCTGAGCTGTCTGCCCGACGAGGCGATCTTCGATGCCGGGATGGAACGCCGTCAGATCATCGACCATATCGGTCGCCTGATCCATGAGATCGCCGACGAAAAACAGCGGCGTGTCGAACGGGTGAACAGCCTTACCCTGCTGGGCGGAAAGGATAAAAGCGGCAGGCAGGAGGATATAACCCTCACCTTCCGCGCGGGCGAGGTGGTCTGTGTCGTCGGCCCCACGGGGTCAGGCAAAAGCCGACTGCTGGCCGATATCGAGTGTCTGGCCCAGGGCGACACCCCGACGGGGCGACGCATCCTGGTGGACGGCAGCCCGCCGGACGAGACACGCCGCCACGCCCCCGATCGCAAGCTGGTGGCCCAGCTCTCCCAGAACATGAACTTCGTGGTGGACCTGACGGTGCGCGACCTCATCACCCTGCACGCCCAGTGTCGCCAGGCGCGTGATCCGGCGGTCACCGCCGATCAGGTCATCGCCTGCGCCAACCGGCTCACCGGCGAACAGTTCTCGCCGGAGACCTCGGTCACCCAGCTCTCCGGCGGCCAGACCCGCGCCCTGATGATCGCCGATGCCGCGCTCTTGTCCGCCTCTCCGGTGGTACTGATCGACGAGATCGAAAACGCCGGGGTGGATCGCAAACAGGCGCTGGAGCTGCTGGTGGGTGGAGAGAAGGTCGTCATCATCTCCACCCACGACCCCCTGCTCGCCCTGCGCGGTGACCGGCGCATCGTGATCCGCAACGGCGGCATCGCCGAGGTGATCGAGACCAGCGAGGCGGAGCGCCGCAACCTCAAGCGGATCGAAACCCTGGACACGACGATGATGGCGATCCGTGACCGGCTGCGCCGGGGGTTGCGGATCGAAGAAGCGGTGCTCATGCCGGGCTATGGGGAAGAGAACCCATGTCTCTGAACCCGGCCATGGCCCTGCTGCTGGAGCGTCGTTCCTGCCACAAACTGAACGCCCCGGCCCCCGAAGGGGAACAACTGGCGCAGATTCTGCGGGCTGCCCTGCGCGCTCCCGATTTTCGCGGCCTGCGACCATACCGCTTCCTGGCCGCCCGCGACGAGGGGCTGGACCGGCTCGGCGCAGCGCTGCACCGGGCCGCCGTAGCCAGCGGGCGACCCGCCGCCGAGATCGAACGCGCCCCGCATATGCCCCACCGGGCACCGCTGGTCATCGTGGTGATCTCGAGTCCCAAGTCCGACCCGCTGGTGCCCCTGTTTGAACAGCAACTCTGCGCCGGCTGCACCCTACTGTCCATGCAACTGGCGGCACGGGCCCTGGGATTTGGCGGGGTCTGGCGTTCCGGCTGGCCGATGCGGGACAGGGGCTTCCAGCGGGAGATCGGACTTTGCGAAGGGGAAACCATCGTCGGCTTCCTCTACCTCGGCACCCCGGCCCAGGCGGAGAAAGGAGAGCCCGATCGGGGCGACCCCGACCAGTTCCTGGCCTGGCTATAGGGCAGACATCCCATGCGTTGCGGCATCGAGTTCGAATACCTGCTGACAGACCTCGACGGTGAGGAGGCAGGGCGCGCGCGCGACTGCACCGAGCTCGACTTCACCACCCTGGCCGCCGCCCTCGACCACAAACCGGGGCGCGATGACGAACGACTGGCCACCGGTGACCAAGGGATCCGCGCCGGCTACTGGTACCTGGAGGGGGACGAGCGCTTCCACCCCGACGGGCGTTTCCATACCCTGGCGGTGAAAGGGGTAGAGGTGCGTACCCCACCGGAAGAGAGCGTCCCCGCCGCTGTGGAGCAACTGCTCGCCATCGAGGCCCAGCTTTCC
>JBNKLG010000060.1:0-16758 GCA_050292235.1 Sedimenticolaceae bacterium
CCAAGGATGCCGACCA
Source organism: Sedimenticolaceae bacterium (assembly GCA_050292235.1). Classification (GTDB taxonomy): domain Bacteria; phylum Pseudomonadota; class Gammaproteobacteria; order Chromatiales; family Chromatiaceae; genus JBNKLG01. Next base: position 17 of record JBNKLG010000060.1, read on the forward strand.
CCACATCCAGGGTTCTGCCGGTCGATACCAGTACCCAGGGAGAGACCTTCGCCTTTTCCGGGCGGCCTATGTCGTAGTGCTCCGGCGCTGTGCTTTCTCCCAGACCCAGGGAGCGAAGACGGGCGGCCACTGCAGCTGAGCGCCGATCCAGTTCCTGGTAGGTCAGTTGATGTTGGTCGTCTTTGACCGCAATCTGGTCCGGGGCATGGGCCAGGGAGTGGTCAAATTGCGCCAGAAAGGAGACGCCCATCAATGCAGCAAAGGGGGAATCGTCGTGCGAGGACATTGGTTCCTTAATATCCTATTGAACATTGATCGGGGTCAGGCGAAACCTGGCCTCTGTGGTTGTCCATCACCACAGAAGGCCAATATTAACGGGGAAGCAGGATTATCCCGAATGGGTAGTGGCTCAGGTCAGCCTAGACGGCTGCTTCAGGTTCGCTCTGTTTCCCGGCAATCACATTAGCCATTTTGCCTCTGGCCACCTGAACCGCTGATTTGAAGCTGTCAGCCAGTTCATGGGCCGCTATTCCGGTCAGGGAGCCGCCCTCGGCAAAATGTTTGGCAAAGACATGGCCCAGGGCGTAGGTGCTCACCCCGTTCAACACCGGCTTGGTGGCAATGGCCAAAGGCAGTCCCACCAGGGGAACCGCAACAGCAACACTTTCGACCGCAGGCGATGCCAGGGTCGCTGACCCACTGGTGAGCAGGCCGGAAATAATATTTCGAACGGCAGATTCCCTGAAAGTCCTGCCATATTTGCCGCAGAGGCTTTTCACCATGGCCGTCTGTATGGCAGTCACGCCAGCGAAATTGATGAAGGGCAACCCCAACAGGCCGACACCAGCGCTGTATTTGGCATAGCGACTAATGAGCTTGGTGATCTCTTCCGATTCTGGATCAATCAGCACAACGGCTTCGGCAATCTTGTCATCAGCTTTCTTTGTCTCACTCACGGTCCAACTCCTTTTTTATGCGGGTAAACACCACCAAGTATACACAACTGACATCAGACCATCGTAACTTCATGGCTGATTCATGATAACTGAACCGGCCCGAAAGCCATGTCTCCCTGGCAACCACAGGCATAGCACACTCAGGGTTTGTCCGACAGCGGTATATTTCTTCTGTGAATCACAAAGATACAGCATTCTCCTCCACAGATAATCTTCTCTGCAAGAAAGCAGAGTGGTACAGGGTTCCTGATCCTCTTCGTCGGGCACACCCAGAGGCGGCCCGACCGGTCCAGCCGGGTTGTCACATCAATGAATTCCGGCAGCAGATCGGTCAGAGGATATTGCAGCTTAAAATAGGCCTCTTTGGCCGAAAACATCTGTCCCGCCAGCGCTCTCTGCCGGTCCAAAGGCTGTGATTCCAGAAGATCGACCTCTTCTCTGGCAAAGATATGGGGCCAGAGATCCGGGGTCACCCTATCCCCTATCTCCATATCGATACCCATGGACAGGGCATCGCGCTGTCTTCCCAGTGCCACCGCACAATGGGTATCTGTGTGGGTAATGGATCCGACCAAGCCCGGAGGCCAAAGGGGTTGGCGCATCTTGCCGATGGGGATGGACTGCATGGGAAAACCCAGGAGACCCATGGCATGGCGGGCCAGGGTGCGGCCTGCGGAAAACTCGCGCTGGCGCTTCTCCACCCAGGATGCCATCTGGATCGATTCTTCAGGGAAAAGGCTTGATGGGATCTGCTGAATCGGAGCCACCAGTAACAGGCAGTGGTCAATTCGGTGAATCTCCAATTGGTCGATTTCCTGGCATTCTGGCTGCCTCATATGGCTCACCCTGACCGACAGCAATGCCTCTTGCCTCTGCACAATGCCCAAGAATCACTTACTGGGCCGGGCCACAAGAACATAGATAAAGGGTGGGATCGGGGTAAAAAACAGGGAAAAGAAAAAACCACCCCAAAAACCGATACGGGTATTTCGAGCAAGGGCTCCGACGATCAAAGACAGCACCAACATCAAGACAACGATATACGGCATATTCCATACCCTCTCAGATTAACGCCAGCTCACCAGCCCCCATCGCCAAATGGCCTGCCACCAGCCTTCTCGGGAATCAGATACAACATCCCCCAGTGATTGGAAGACACCCTGGCATAAAAGATTTTTACCCGCTCGCCGGTTCTGGCTGAGGTCAAGGAGGAGACCCCGGTTTCCCCCCGCTGAATATGACGCCCAATCCTGCGCAATTCCGGCTGCTTCAACTCCTCGGCCAGCGAAAACAGGGTCTCGTGGACCACCCACGCCTTTCTTGGGGCGCTGATCACTGTACCGTCCTCTGAAAGCATCATGACAAAGCCGTTGTTGGGCAGCTTTTTTCGCTGAAAAATCCCGGTCAGCCAATCAATGGAGACATCCACGGTCACCACCCCGCTGAAGGTGCCGGAAACCCCATCGAAAAAGGAGAAGGGCGCGGCACAGGTGGTCATGAACACATTACCAAGGCCCTCATCAAAATAAGGATCCACCCAAACCGGACGCCCCATGATTTTCGGTAACAGATACCAGTCCTTGTGAGAATACTCATAGCCTGGAATATCCGACACGGAAAAACGAACCTGTCCCTCTTTTCGATAGGCGTAGGTAAATTGGGGTGGATGTTTTTTCTGGGACAGGCCAGGTACAAAGGTCACAGAGGCGCCATAAATCTCCGGCTTGTTCAGCATGATGGAGTTCAATACGATTTTGATCTCTTCTGAACCCAGTCGCTGCAAGTCAAGGATATTGGCCAAATCCACAGGGATCTTTTCGGTCGAGCTGACAAAGATATTGACCCGTTCCGTATCTTTTTCCAACATCAGCCCGATATCCCGATCCGAGAGGGCATTCTGATCCGAAGCAGCGGTTCTGATGGTCAGTCTGGTCGCAGCCAATACCACAAAAATGATCAGCAGGCCGGCAAGGAGGATCAGGTTGATCCTGGTGAAGAGCTGCCGCACCAGTCCAGACCGGGGCCGTTGGGCAGCCTGGTCACTGACTGGCGAAGAAAGCATCGTATCTCACCTTGTGGGAAATCCTTTGGGTTCTCAGCAGAAAATCCACGGCCCGGTCAAAATCAGATTTCAGCAAACGCCCCTCCAGATCAGCCGAATCCTCGGGATGGAGCATCTCCGGCATGGCGGCCATCATCCATCGCAGATGGGACTGGTTGGTGATCAGGTTCTTTTTCAGACGAATCTTGCTGATCACAGCCAGGGTTTCTTCCGGATTGGCCAGTGCATAGGCCCAGCCCTCCAGGGATGCCCGGACAAATTGGCGGGCAAGATCGGGATCTGACCGACAGGTGCTGGCCAGGCAATAGATGCCATCCTCCGGAAAATTCATGTCGAAATCCTTGAGGGGGAAACGCATGAGTTCTTCAGGGTTCATACCGTGATTGATCAGGTTGTGATATTCGTTGTAGTGCATGACGGAAATCACATCCACCGCCCCTTTCAGAAAAAAACTCTCTACCTCTTCCACAAAGTAGAGCTCCCCCTGAATATTCTGGACAGTGAGGAAACCCTGGGTCTGATCACGCAACACCGTCCGCCACAGCGCAATCTTTTTGCCATTGAAATCCTGTGGTGTCTTGATGCCTGAGCCCTTTCGGGCGACGAACTCGATGGTGCTTTTCTGGAAGATCTGGCCGACATTGAGGATCTCCTCACCCGCTGCCTTTTTTTCGATGGCCGTCAGCAGATTCATGACCCCAAAATCGACTTTTCCCTGCTTCAGGGCGTTGAGCACGCTCTCATCGTAGCCGCGATCCAGGATGGTGACATCCAACCCGTATTTGGCATAGATTCCCTTCTCCTTGGCCATGTAAAAACCGGCGAACTGGGGCTGAGGAAGCCACATGGGCATGAAATTGACTTTCTTCAGCACCTCGGCCTCTATCGGTAACACCGCCAGCAGCCACAGTAGAAAGACGGCACACAGGGCAGATTTTCTGGCATAGCGCCTCATCTCAGGGTTTTCCATCGGCATTCAGCAACAGTGGCAGCCCTTTGTCCCCGTTGCCCATGATGATGATCTTGGAATTGGGTGATTTGGACAGCTTCTCGGTCACATCCAGTCCCTTCCATTTGAGGATGGGAATACCGGAGACCTGCTCAAACTGTTTGATCCCTTCGGCCTCGATGCCTTTGCGTTCCCGCTCCTTTTTCTCAATGGCCAGTCGATAGTCATATTCCTGGCTGAGCTGCTCGGCGACCATCTTTCTTTCGATGGAATCGGAGACCGGATCCGGGAGTTGGATGCGCTTGATCAGATAATCATCCAGCACAATGTTGCGGCCCAGCAGCTTCTTATTCAGGTAGTACTTGATGGAGGACTGAATCACCAGGGTGGAAATCCTGTAGAGCTGCTCAGGCGGATAGTTCCCGATCACGGACATGGAGGCCGCCTTGACCTCGGGCTTCAGGTAGGTCTCCGCATAGTTTTCCCCCAGGGTTTTGTGCAGGACGGGAATCCCATCCTTGACGGGATGAAAGCGGAAGGAGTATTCCACTGTGATGGTCAGCCCCTCGGTGGTCAGGATCTTCAGACTGCTGTCGATGGTCTGAACGCGGGTGTTGTATTTGTACATGAGATCCCAGGGCCAGATGACATGCAGTCCCTCGCCATAGAACTCATTGACCAGTGTCCCTCCAAGCCGGGACCACCTGACCCCCTGCTGCCCCGGATAGATGGAAATCACAAAATTGTTCCAGAAAAAAATCACCAGAAATGCCAGAATCAGCAGGCTGACGGTGATATCAATGGGATGCCGTTCCCACAGCGTGGTATGTTTTTTCCGGGTTGGTTGCAAACTCATCTCATCTGCCTGAATGCGTTCTTGGTAAGGTGTTTTATCACAGATTCCGGGATGGGGACGGGACCGGCCTCATCCTGCCCTCTTCCATATGAAAGACCCGGTCGGCCTGATCAAACCATCGATCATCATGGGTGACACAGATGATGATCTTGCCGCGACGTTTCAGATCCGGCAAAAGGGTCTCATAAAAGATTTTCCGAAACTGCGGATCCTGATCCGCAGCCCACTCGTCCAGCACCATCACCGGCTTGTCCTCCAGCTCAGCCACCATGAGGGCCAAGCGCTTGCGCTGACCCGTAGAGAGATCCGTGGTACTGAAACAGTTCTCTTCCAGTCGAACCTTGTCGGAGATATGGAACTGTTGCAATAACTCATCGATTCTGCCCGGGGTTTTGTCGTTGATGGTATAGAGGCGCCGGGAGAGATGAAAATCGCTGAAAACCGCTGAGATCTTGTTCCGATAGCTCTGAAAGGCCTCGGTGGGAAGCGGCTCACTGTTGACCAGAATCTGACCGGAATCCGCCGGAACCAGACCCGTCAGCAGGCGAATCAGCGTAGACTTGCCTGAGCCGTTACCGCCCGTGATAAAGCTGATCTGACCCGCCTCGAAGCTGGCATCCAACGGCCCGACACCAAAACATGAGCCACCATCCTCATCAGGATAGGAGTAGCTGAGCTGCGACAACCCAATGGAGTGGATCTCTTGTTCCAGATCAACCAGAGTTTCGGCGCTGTTGGCCGCTGCCGCCTCTGTCAGGCGGGTCTCCATGGTCTCGATATGTTCCAGGGCCAGTTCGGCCTGGGTCAGCATGGGCGTGACAAAGGCCACGGTACCCACCGGTCCCGAAATAAAGAGCACCACGATGGTGGCCGGCATCACCACCTTGAAAAAGTCCGGGGCGAAGAGCGGTACCACAAAGACAATCAGCCCGGCCAGGGAGTAAAGCATAACCTCGGTGGCCGCATAATTCCGGCCCCACTTCTGCTTGAGTTCGACATAGCTGTCCCCGGCATCCCGGGATGCCGTCGCCAGATGCTGCACCAGACCCTCGGCCCGGGGGCTGCTCATCCTGACCTCCTTGAAACCCTTCAACAGCTCGGAGAGGCCTTTGAAGACAAGGTTCTCCGCCGCCCCCGCCTTCTGCATCAGCACCCGCAGGAACCTGACCCTGGCAAAGTGCAGGGCCACCGCCAGCCCGGCCAGACCAAAGGCCAGCACCGAGGCCAGGGGGGAAAGCCAGGCCAGATAGATGGCCAGAAAGAGTAGCATCAGTGCCTGCTGCAAACCGATAACCAGGATGGGCAGCAGTTGGGAAAGCACCTGGGTGTCCTGGGTCAGAACCCCCTGCAATTTGGCGTGACCGATCTTTTCGACAGTCATGAGGTCGGTCTGACGAACAAGATCGAACAGACGTGTCCGCAGCCGGTGAATCAGAAACTCGGCATCGCGGGAAGCTTTCACCAGGGTGTGGGTATGGGTGACCTTGATCATGATGATGGTGATCACGAACAGCAGCACCATTCGTGGGCTGACACCATCCTCGGCCGAGGACTGGGCCGCATTGGAAATCAGGGCCACAAAGACAATGGTCGATACCGGGATCAGGGCATTCATGACCAAAGTGGAGGAGAAACCACCCTGCATCTCGCGGGCCAGGAGCCGGAAGAGCCTCATCCTCTCCTCCCGGAATCCTGGGGGACTGACTGAGTGCACTCTGCCAGCTTTCCTTCATCCAGATGCAGCCGTCGATCCGCCGTATCGAAATAACGATCGTCGTGGGTCACAGCGATGATGGTGAGGCCTTTCTCGCGTAAGGCCGGCAGGATCTCCCGGTAGAATTTCTCTCTGAAAACGGCATCCTGGTCTGCCGCCCATTCGTCCAGTACCAGAATGGGCTTGTGCTCCAGCAAGGCCGCCACCAGAGCCAGCCGTTTTCTCTGCCCGGTTGAGAGGTCGAGGCGGGTATAGGCCCCATCCCGAACGGCGGAGATCTCTCCCATCTCCATCCAGTCCAGTAGTTGATCCGCCTCGGCCAGATTGTCTTCGCTGAGGCCATAGAGCCGGGAAAACAGGGTGAAATCGGAAAACACCGGCGCTATCAGGCTTCGGTATCCGGCCAGACGGGCGGGGATAATGGGCACGCCATCCATCATCAGCTTCCCCCGACTTGGCTGATAGAGGCCGGTCAACAGCTTGATCAGGGTCGATTTCCCCGCCCCGTTACCACCGCTGATAAAGAGAACCTCACCGCACTGGATTTGGATGTCGATGGGGCCGATGGTAAAGGAAGTCTCTCCCGGCAGACTGGGAAAGGAGAACTCGATCCCCTGCATCCGGATATCCGAAAAACTGGCCGCCAGGGGCTCGGATGGCCCGGTGCTGCCCTTCTCCTCCAACTCAGCCAGCTCTGCCTCCAACGCCAGCATGCGGCCTGCGGCGGCCTCAGTGGCCCGCAACACCGCCAGGGACTGCATCAGGCCGAAAATCGGCGTCCCCAGAAAGAGGGCCGCCGCTGAGATCTCGACCAGATGGCTGCCGACCGTGGTGGCATAGAGGGGGACGATAAAGACAACCACCCCGAGCATCACATGGAAGGTGGTTTCGCCGAAGACGAACTGTTCCCAGGTCTGCTGGTGTACCAGACTGCTGGCCTGAGCCGTTTCCAGCGACTGATCCGCAAAACCCTGGCCCATGGCCTGGCTGCGAACGCTACAGAGCCGCTGTTCCTTGAAGCCGTCAAACAGATCTGCAACATAGTCAAACAACTGGGCCTCCTGCCCGCTCATGGCGCTCTGGGTCTGTTCCAGATTTTTCCCCATGCGGTAATAGAACAGAGCGGCCACGCCCATCATCCCGCTCAGGAGCAATAGGGCCACCATCGAGATGCTGGCGATATAGACCAGAATCATCAGAATCAGAATGACCGATCTGGCCGCCTGAGCAATGTACTGAGAGTTGGCAGAGATGACTTTACAGCTCTGGGTAATGCTCTCAAACAACCGACTTCTTCCCAGGTGTTCCAGCTTCCAGAGATCCGCATGGCGCAGACGACCAATCAAGGCCATCCGAACCTGGTCGATGGATCGTTCCAGATCGGAGGACAAGCGGGCAATCAGGGTGCTTTCGGCCAGGAAATAGAGCAAACCGCTGGCCAGAAACAGCAGGGCCATCGGCAGGTCCATAAAGGCCTCTCCGGCATCAAAAATGGTCTTGGCCGAATAGGTGATGGTTGCCAGAATCAGGGTGGTGGCCAGGGCGGAGACACCCGCGTAGAGCAATAGCCTGGGCAGCGGCCTTTCTCCGGAGGCGTTCAGAAGCCGGAGCAGATTCATCCCCAAAGATCTTCTGTATCCAGCCCTGAAGCCACCGGGAACAATCAGTCTGAAGCAGGGTTGTCAAACAGCTTGCGCTGATACCCCAGACATTGATAACCGTTTTCGTTGACGATGGGAATCATGTCAGCGTCGATCTCCAACTCCTTGCGCACCCAGTGGCAGATGGACATGGAGATGCCATAGCCGCGCCCCATTTGTAGGAATTGCTTGAAATTTTCCGTACAGAAGCTCCGTTCCGGTGCCGTGCGCTGACGCTGTTTGCGGTGATCCTGATTCTCCGGTGCCAGGTAGAGATCGTAGAAACGCCGGGTCTGATCCGGGTCCACATGCTCCAGCAACTGCCCGATCCAGGCCAGATTGGCCGGGGAGACGGTGAGAAACTCGGGTTTGAAATTGACCAGGCCATTCTGATTCATCCGTTCGAAAAAGTCGGTCATCACCTCTTCACTCAGATAGGAGGGCAGGATGGGCTGAACCAGTGCCGATTCGGCCAGAATACCTAGCTCCTGACAGGCCCGAACCGCCGCCATCCGCTCGGAAATCGGTGCGGCAAAGGGTTCCAGCAGCAGCCCCAAGACCGGCGGCATGATGGAGATGCTGGTATTGAACTGCATCTTCCCTTTGAGCTGTTCAAACAGGTCGATGATGCGCACCCCTTCATGGGCGTAGGTCAAATGATTGATCCCGGCCTTGGAGGCAATGAAAAGTCTGGCCTTGGAATCGGGATATTTGTCGAAATGCCGGACAAAGGTATTGAGGATCCGATGGGCAATCCCGGTCTCCAGCGTGGCCTCCTGCAGAGCCTCAGTCTTTGCCGAGAAGTAATAGTAGTGCTTCTCATGCCGATGCTCTTCCAGCATGGGCTCCAGCAACTGCTCGTAATTTTCGTAGGCGCGAATGGTCTGTTCATGCACACCGTCGGTCACCAGACAGTAGAGGCAACCCACATGGCAGCCCTCGACAGGACTCACCTCATAGGTCAGGGTGGGACATCGGGAGGTATAGTTGTGCACCTCCAATTCAGTACCCAGGGCAATCTGGGCCAGCTCGACCCGTGAGTGGGGAATGGCGGTGTGCGCCTCCCAACGGGCCATGAAGGAGCGACATCCCTCGGTAAAAAGATCCATGGTCGCCTGGTCCGGGGTAACCGTCACCCCGAGTGCCCTGAGATCTTCCAACCCCATCATCCGGGGCGCAAAACCATTCAGGTGATAAATATCCGGCTGGTTATCGTATATGGGTGTCAAATCCATCTATATTTTCCTTTCGTTGTGTGTTTCCCTGACTCCAAAAGCCCGAGGATTCCAGCCGGATGAAATATCCAGACTAGAACAAACCTTAGCCTATCGTTAGTTGGAAGCCAAACTCAAGCCCTCGTTTTAACAAAGACAACACGAGGAAAAATCACATCAGGCAGCCCTGCCGAACAGATTATGGTTTTCTGCAGCGGCCACAACACCACAATCAACGACTCAGTCTCAAAAGACCCTCGGCAGCTCCCGCCAGTCCGTCGTATAGCGCGGTGATCGATGGGCCATACGCATCTTCCAGGGTCGCTGGGTGCCCTGGGCGGCGAAGAAGAGCTGATCCCGCCCCATGATCCGATTGATGCCATCCAGAGCGGCCATCAACTTGGGGTTGTCCCTATTCGGCAGGAAGAGATCTCCCTGGGCCGGCTGCCGGGCTGAGGTGAGATCCAGCAACATGACTCCGGCCTTGAGATAGGGATAGCCCGGTCGATAGATGCGGCGCAACAGCCATTTGGCCAGACGAATCACCAGCCGACTATCGCTGCCGGGACTGGGAAAAGCCTGGGTCAGGGCATTGCTGTAGGGCCTGGCATCCTGATAGCCGGTCATAAGAAAGACCTGAAGCCCACCCGCGATGAGGTGCTGACTGCGCAGTCGTTCACAAGCCCTGGCCGCATAATTGGCCACCGCTTCTTCGATCAAGGATAAGGCCGTGATACGGTGCCCGAAGGACTTGGAGCAGATGATCTGCTGATTGGGCTGCACCACCTCCAGGCCCAGGCAGGATTCGCCATTCAGCTCCCGCACCACCCGCTCCCCCATCACCGAAAGATGGGAACGCACCAGCTTGGGATCGGCCCGATGCAGTTGCTCCACATTGGTGATATTCAGTCCCACCTCCAGCCGTTTGGCCCAGCGCCGCCCTATGCCCCAAACCACCCCCACCGGCAATCGGGCAAAAAGCTGGGCCTCCTGATCCTGGCAATGAATGCGATAGACCGGCGTCTGACTGACCCGCTTGGCCACATGATTGGCCAGCTTGGCCAGGGTTTTGGTGGTACCGATACCGATGGACATTGGAATCCCGGTTGATCGTAGCACCTGATCGCGCAGGCGCTGGCACAGGATCTCGGGATCTTCCGCCATGCGATCCAGGCGCAAAAAGGCCTCGTCGATGGAGTAGATCTCTATGTCCGGACAATGCTGCCCCAGAATATCCATCACCCGCCGCGACATATCGCCATAGAGTGTGTAATTGGACGAAAACACCTTGACCCCATGGCGCTGACAAAAGTCTTTGACTTGGTAAAAAGGCACCGCCATGGGAATCCCCAGGGCCTTGGCCTCGTTGGACCGGGCGATCAGACAACCGTCGTTATTGGAGAGCACCACAATCGGCTGCCCCTCCAGCTTGGGATTGAACACCCGCTCGCAAGAGGCGTAGAAGTTATTGCAATCGGCCAGGGCAAAGAGGCTCATAGTCGATGAATGACGCTGGTGACCACGCCCCAGACATGCAGCTCGGCCCCCTCCCGGATCTCGATGGGCGGATAGGCCGGGTTCTCAGGCAGCAGGCGGGTGGCATCGGGGCTCAGGTGCAACCGTTTGACCGTCAATTCGCCATCCACCACGGCGATGACAATGCGCCCTGAGGTCGGCGTCAGGCTGCGATCCACCACCAGGATGTCATCGGGATGAATGCCTGCCCCCAGCATCGACTCCCCGATAGCGCGAACAAAAAAGGTAGCCGAGGGGTGCTGAACCAGATGCTCGTTCAGATCCAGCATCCCCTCCAGATAATCATCGGCAGGCGAGGGAAAGCCTGCCGACACCTTGCAGCCATACAGGGGCAACTGATAGCCCCGCGTCTGGACAAAGCCCAGCACCGCATCCACCAGGCTTTCGGGGATGCGTACCGGCCTGGTGGGTTCGCCGAACTTACCCTGGCCCTTGGGCCGACCGGCACCGGGCCGGGCACCACCTCTGGGGGACATACATCTTCTCCATCACGCGCTCGATAAAGAATAGTGTACGCATTTCAAATGAAGTTGTCTTTGCGGCCCGCCCCAACAATCATTGATGAGGTTTTACTGAACACACCTGTGGCATTACCACACCAAGGCCTTACTGCCTGACCAAGAACCGCTCGAAATCTTTCAAGGCTCGCGACTCATTGATTTCATCATGAGGAATCAACAGATAGGCCCATGCCTTGCCACCATTTTTCCTGGCATAGTCTGATGCGTGTTCGCACCACTGGGCGGCAGCATCAGCCTTTGCCTGTACCTCGTCATCCTTCACATCCGTGCGCGCCTTGGTTTCGACCATGTAGATCGCATCGGCTGATTCCGCCACAAAATCCGGCACATACTCAGGCTGCTCCGTACCGCACTTGTAGTAGATCTGGAACTGCCCCTTCACCGGCCGGAACCACTTCTCTGCATCGCGTTCCAGAATCACCGCAAACCGCCGCTCACTATCCGAGTCGAACTTCTGCAATGGGTAAAGGCACTTTTTGAAGCCGCCAAACAGCACCTTTTTGATACTCCCTTTATCATCCAGCGTTTCCCGGACGCTTCTCACCGGGTGCTTTTCCGATGCCGTGTAGGTACAGGGTTTAAGTTGTGTGAACCCACGGCTGACCTGCACCTCGTAGCCCGATGCCTTCTCCCAGAAGTGCTCCATCATCTGCGCGTGGATATTGTCGGCAATCAGACGTCGGTTATGGTCCAGCACCGCACGGGCCTCATCCTCCGATAGATAACCCAGGAAATGCTGCACCGCCTGACTGGCAAGGTCATACAGCAGGTCAGCCTGGCTGTGGTAGTCGATATCGTCGAAGTCGACCAAGGCGTAGACGATGTAATCCTCCAGCCGCTTTTCGGTGATGCCGACCTCCGAAGCCAAAGTCTCCTGCCCGTTGGTGCGCAGATTCTGGATGACCAGCTCCCGGTCGGCAGGCTGCAGATTGAGGCCGCTCATATCCAGCGTGAACGGTTCGAAGCCGACGGTGACCTCGCCCGTGGGCACCACGGCAATCCGGGGGATATCGATGGTCTTCTGAACCACCACCTCCGTAGTCTTGGCCACCACATGATCCAGATCCACCGACTCGGTCTCCAGCAGCTCACCCTGAACCGGGGTAAGGCGCTCCTTGACCTGTTCGATAATCGCCTGCCGCACTTCCGGCTTACTCAGCGCGCCACTGCCCGGCACCAAATCCCGCCTGGTTTCCAGCTCACGGATCACCTCCATCACAGCGCGGGCGGCTTGCTTCTCCGCAGGCTTGGTGAATACAGGCGCAGTCAGTTCTTCAGGCTTGAGTTCATAATGCTTACCGCCGGCGCTTGTGACCTCTGGTTCGATCAGACCCAGGGCCTCCTCGACACTGGAACTGACCGTGACGCTGACCAAGCCTTCGTCCTTGTCCGGCGCTTCCAAAATCACCTGCTTGAGACGGATCGGTGAGTCACCGCGATTGGCCTCGTCGATGATCTCCTGGAATCGGTCATGGGCGACGATGTTGAGCCGATCCACCGAACTCACCCCGGTACGTTTGCCATAAGGCAGGCGCAAGCCGCGACCGATAGACTGCTCGATCAGGGTGCGAGCATTAGCGGCGCGCAGCGGCACGATGGTGTAGAGATTGGTTACGTCCCAACCCTCCTTGAGCATATTGACGTGGATCACGATCTCGGTGGGTTCGTGCTCGCTCTCCACCGCCAACAGGCGCTCGACCATCTCGTCCTCTTTCTTGGTCGAGCTGTCCACCTGGATCACCTTGTCGCGGTAGCGCCCCTCGAAGAAGGCGCCGGACTGGATCAGCGCCAGCAACTGGCCGGCATGGGTGGTATCACGGGCGATGATCAGCACGAAAGGCTTGACGGTCTTCGCACCGTTCTGCCGGGCGTAGGTCATCAGCGCCACCTTAGTGGCCTCGTGCAGGCGCACGCCGTCTTCCAGTTTGATCTTTTCCAGCTCCTCGGGCGTATGGCGTTTGACGTCAAAATCGCGTTGGGTGACGACGGCAGGTTCCTTAACGAAGCCGTCTTCCATGGCGCGGGCCAGAGGGTAATCGACCACCACATTCTTGAAGGGTACCGGCCCCCGGCTGCTCTCCACGAAGGGCGTAGCCGTCAGCTCCAGGCCGAACAGCGGCTTGAGCTCGTTGATGGCGCGCACCCCGGCGCTGGCGCGGTAGCGGTGCGACTCATCCATCAGCAATACCAAGTCGGGCAACTCAGCCAGGTAGTTGAAATAGCTGTCGCCCAGATATTCCGAAAGGCGCTTGATACGCGGGCTCTTACCACCGCGCACCTCGGAGTTGATCTTGGAGATGTTGAAAATGTTGATAGTTACCGGCGACAACAGACTCAGGCTACCAGCCCGCTGTTCGTAGTTGTCGCCCGTAATAATCTCCGGCGGATAGGAGGCAAATTCGGCAACACCCTTGAACACATACTTAGGCATGTTAGGGGTGAAGTCAGCAATCAGCTTTTCATAGATGGTCAGGTTAGGCGCCAGCACAAAGAAGTGCTTGAAACCGTAGGCCAGGTGCAGATAGCTGATAAAGGCGCCCATCAGGCGTGTCTTGCCCACGCCGGTGGCCAGGGCATAACAGAGCGACGGGAATTCCCGCTCAAAATCCTCCAGCGTCGGGAACTCGGCCTTGAGGATGTTAAGAATAGATTCCAAATCACGCTCATGGGTGCACATGTCGGGGGCGACATCCAGAGCATGTGCGAGTGTTTCCAGTGAATCGGACTGCGGCGCGCGCAATGACAACCGTCCCTTGATCGCATTGAGAACGCGGTTATTCATGAATCGCCCTCACCCCTGCCGGGCATCGATTCCCCTCTATACTCCGCGGCACCCTCACGCACCTCGTCCATTGCAATCCATTCGATTTTCCCCGCCCGTGAAACCACTATTGAGGTATGGGTCTGGCGCGCCACCTGCCGCGCTCGCTGTGCCGCCCGCTGAATGGCTACCATGGCGGCGGGCAGCAAAGGATTACGCGCCTTCTTCAGTTGATCGGTTTTCATGATTTCTCCCCCCATTCGATCAATATTGGTGTTTCTCCACTGTTGTCCAACAGCATCCAGTCATCAACCATGGTTTTATACAATGATTCAAAATAGCGCAGTCCGGCATCAAACCGGCGATGGATCACTGGCTCGGGCACGTTGTGTCCACCCTGCCTGACACGCTCGGCAACACGCGCCACAGCCAGTTCGGGCGACTGCAAACGCAGAAAGTAGATGGAAACAAAATAGCCCTGTTGTTGCCAGGCTTGCAGCCGACGGGCATAAACTCGTCCGGACAGCGTAGTCTCAAAGGCAAAGTTGTCGCCGCGCGCAGCGTGCTCATCCATTTCCTGTAACATCAACCGACCCGCCTTGAACGCCGCCTGTTCGGGTGAAAAGGGTGAAAGCCCCGCCGCAATCAAATCAGCGTTGATGAATACCGGACACTGAGCTTCCTGCGGCAGAAATTCCCGAGCAAAGGTGGTCTTTCCCGCACCGTTGGGGCCTGCAATAACAATGATTCGCTTGTTGCTCATTCATCATCCCCAAACAGTGTCGCCTGCCCTGACGCGGAATTTTTTTGTTTTTTCCGTTTCGGTTCTGGCGCTGGTACAGACTCAGGCTCCACCATCGGCAGATTCTGCACATTCAAGCTGTAGTCATCATGGCCCCATTCGCAGCGCGACAGCACCACCTTCGGGATTTTTTTGATGGTGAGGTTAGGCCAGCGCTCGGCGGCCTTAGCAGCGCTCACGCCGCGGAAGGCGCTGCACAGCACCAGCAGGCTGCGGCCCTCGCCGACCTCTTCGGACAAAACCTGGAACTGATCAGCCGACAGGTTTTGCGTGGTGACATAGATGAAGTCGGTTTCGGTGGAGTGTCCCTGCTGCCACCAAACGGTCTCCGACGGTGCATAAGTGAAGCCCTCCAGCTTACATAGCGCCTCGGTCAGCATGGCGGCGTTGTATTCCGGGTTGACCACCCAGTTACCCCACTTGTCCTTCTCCAGCAGCGAGGGAGCCAGGCGGTAGTAGCGGAATCCGCCGCCGCCTTTCCAATCGACAGCCTGGGTGATGCCGCCAGGGTCTTCGCCGTCGATGACCTTTTGCATGCGGGGAATAATGTGGGTGTGGCAGTGATCACCCAGCTCCACCATGATCCAGCGACGGCCCATTTTGTGTGCGACGGCACCGGTGGTGCCGGAGCCGGCGAAGGAGTCAAAAACAAAGTCACCTGGATTCGTAGCGATCATTAAAATACGCTCGAGCAATCTTTCTGGCTTTGGCGTATCAAATGTAGAAACTGATGTTAGAAGTTTATTTAAATGATCCCTCTTCGCCTCTTGATTATGCCCTGCCTCATCCGCCGTCCAAAATGTCCGCGGAACAACACCACCCTGCACATCACTTAAATACCTTTTGATTATTGGCATCCTATTGCCATCTTTGCCGAAATAAGCTCTCCCCTCTTCAATAGCTTTTGCAAGTGCTTCTTTTGAAAATACCCAGTATCTACCTGGGGATGGAACTACAACACGCCCAGAAGGCAAGGTTACTTCAAATCGTTGTTTTTCAGAGCCACTTTTCGCGGTGCCATTATCTCCCTGTAGCCAAGGTCCCCTCGGATCATTATCAGGATTTTTGTAGCGCTTCTCTTGCTCTGGGGTTCTCGGAAGTAGATTCCGAACCTTTTTCCATAAATTTCTATTGCTTACATACACAAGAAGATGATCGTGTGCCGATGAGATATCCGTATCGCTTCGACGTCCTTTGTCCTTTTCCCAAGCGATAGAAGTTAAGAATTGGCTACGGCCGAATACTTCATCACAAAGAACCTTCAGATAGTGCGCCTCGTTATCGTCGATGGTGATCCACAAGGATCCATCGTCAGATAACAGATTGCGAATAATCTCCAGCCGGTCGCGCATCAGCGACAGCCAGAGGGAGTGTTCCAGTCCGTCGTCATAGTGGATGAAGGCGCTGCCGGTGTTGTAAGGCGGATCGATGAACACGCACTTCACCTTGCCCGCAAACTCCTGCTCCAATGCCTTCAGCGCCAGCAGGTTGTCACCGAAGATCAGGCGGTTATCGAAGATGTCGTGATCTGTCACCCGCTGTTTGGCATGGTAGGACTTTTCCGGATCCTCCAGCAGAACCCGCGGCTCCAGCTTGGGGCGCTTTTCCTTGCCTATCCAGGTCAGTTCCAGTTTTTGTTTTTTAGTCATCGGGCTACTTCAATTCCTCACACACGCGCACGCGCTCTGGCCTGCACGCGGGCCTGCAGTTGTGCGCGCACTTGGGCATAGA
>JBNKLG010000061.1:0-16681 GCA_050292235.1 Sedimenticolaceae bacterium
ACCGATAAACTGATGGCCTTCTTTCGCGAGAGAAATGTTAAATACGCCTCAGTCAATGTCCTGTAGGTTTTTGACTTTTTAGTAAAACACCCACTCGTCCAAAAAGCCTGAAATCTTTAATTCAAAAACAGGAATTCAGTTGATGAAAAGACAAAAATTGCTATTAGTGGGGCTGACAATACAGCTTTTTGGAATAGGCCAGGCCTATGCATATGAGATCGTGACCAAAGATAGCGCAACCAAAGAAAATTTATGCCATATCGATGGCGCTTGCGTTTGGCCGGAGACATCGAGCGTTTGTCCATCAGATTGTGGGACGATTGGGATCGAAAAATATACGAATCAAACAGCAAAGTATATCGACCAAACCTGTTCGTTCAATGGCGATGGGTCTTCAGATGTATGCGCCACCTCCAATGGCGGGCAAGGTAAATTCAATGAGCTGCAGTCAGCGCTTGATTCATTGACAGCTGGTGATACCCTGTATGTCTATCCTGGAAACTATTGGCGAGATGGCAGGCCAGGCTATTGGGAGGCCAGCAACAAAACCATGGGAATCTATGAGGTAGAAGCGAGTGGTGAAGAAGGCAACCCCATCATTATTACAGCCTATGACCAACTCCATCCACCGGTCTTTCAATCCTTTGGCCCTGGCGGGATAGCTGATCGCATTGCCAACTCTAACGCCGCCATTGCATCTACATATGGCACTCATCATCTGATATTTGATCATTTGTTTATCGATGGTGCGATCCTCCTAACTGGTCATCACAACATCGTCCAGTTTACCGAAGGGGTGCGCGGATGGGGCGATTGCCCAAGTGATGGAAACTGGTCAGTCTTTGTCATGAAATCTTGTGACAACTGCGTCACCCACCATAGCTATGCCCATGATATAGAAGGGTTCAAGGGACAATGCCCAGCCTACGATGATAGAGGTGCCGCATTCAAAGAGTTTACATCGAATCACGCCATCTGGGAGTTCAACACCTCACGTGATTCTACTTACTATACAGTCGACATGCACAGAGGCAGCCAAAATTCAACGCTGCGTTTCTCAGTTTTAGAAAAGAGTTCCAACGCATGGTCACCCATCCATTTTGGTGACGACCATAGAAATGCCTATGTCTATGGCAATATCATTATACAAGAACCAGGTGGATCCGAGTGTGTACAAACGCAACATAATGGCGGTGATGCTTTCCATTTCTACAATAACCTATGCCTATTCAGTGATAGTGGCTTCGGACTTAATAATACAACTGAGTTCCATAATAAGAAAGTCATTGACAACATCTTTCATGCCATGTCTAGCCAGAATATGATAATGGAAAACAATGCCAATAACAGCCTAGATTACAATATATATACCCCTGGTGCTATTTACAGTAGATCTCGATGGGATGGTCCGAATTATTACTCCTTATCCGATTGGCAGTCTGTGACCCCCTTCGACGACCACTCTCAGGAGACAACCTGTGATTTTATCGACACCCCGACCAATGTGGATGATTTCACCTACAACCTCGACATTGAAACCGGTGCCTGCATGACCGCCTCGAGCACAGGCGGTAAGGTAGGCCCCTATGGCCTGGTCAGTTGCGTCGGCCATACCTGCGATGATGTCGATGGCTCGAATCCAGACCAGGATGCCGATCTGCTTACTGAATACAGTTATGCCGTGCTCAACCCAAAGCTGACATCGGTTTCCGTGATCAGCCTTGCTGATCACAACACCATCAGCGTGGGGAACTGGAGACAGGAGTTAAGCCTCTATGAGCATATTGAGATTGATTCAACCATCGGCGCCACCATTGGCTCTGGAACAATCATTTCCGGAAGTGGCCCTTTTGATGTCAGCAGTCGCATATCGGGGACGGATATGCCAGCTCACGCCTCAATGTTAGGTCAGACGTTCGCCATGCCCCATGCGCGTGAAGATCACACCTATTACATGATCTCACCAGAGGGAGATGCCTCCGCAGAGCTTACCGTTGCAGGCGTATCGCATCCTATACCCTTACCCAAAGGCGAGGTGGTTAGTTTTCCAGCGGGCAATCATAACGGCAAGGTCGCTGCGATCATCACCTCAGATCATCCCATCCTTGTCGCTCATCGCGCCATGGCATCCTATGGTGCGATAGATGCGTCTCCCATCCCGCCTGCCGCCCTCAAGTTGTGGGGCGTCTGCAGTGGAAATGCTACCGTTGCTGCGGTAGAAGACGATACGCAAATCAGTATTGCAACAAGCCTTTCTGCAGCAACAAGATCATTGACACTCAACGCTGGAGAACGTGCAACGGTTTGCACGCGCACTGCATCAGAGGATTTCTCACAGGGCAAAGGCCCGGCTGCACGGATCTTCGCGAACAAGCCTATCAGCGCGGTGCAAATAGCTGATGGCGATGGATCAGACCAGACGGCGTTCTATCCTGCTTCCCTATTGAACACCCGTTTTGGCATCCCCGAGGACACTCAGTACATCGCCGTTGCCTGCCCTGCTCTAGGCTCGAGCACGGGCACGAGTATCACTCTCCACCATACTGATGGCAGTAGCGAAACCAAGAATTGCAGGTACAGCTCTAGGCGTACCCCTGGAAAAGCCTATTTTGGCAATCCCGATGTCAACGGTGCACATATACTCCAAGGAAGCTATCTCGAAAGCACCGCCCCGGTCTATGTCATGTACGAGGTTGCCCGGAGCAACGATGAGCATAACCTGATGGGAGCGGGATCAAACTAAAACCAAGCACTACTGATAGCTAGCCACCTGACTTCTTACTCGGTGGCTATTCATAAAACAAAGGGGCCATTGGCCCCTTTGTTTCGCCATCCATTCACTGATCACAGTTTTCAGGTCGTACTCCAGATCGTTACACAGCCGACAGACCAATGGGGCCGATTGATTTCTAGCCAGCCCAAACACCTGCAACTCCCTGTCCCACCAAGTCTGGTAGATCTCAATGACGAAACCCTCAGAGTCCAAGCAAAGCTGAAGGCGCCCCATACTGCTCATGCCAGATCGCCCAAAACACATCAGAGTGACCAAGGCTGAAGTCCACTACAACCCATCCGCTCTGGGTTCGTAACCAGAGCGCGGTGGCATCTGAGTTACCCATGGGGGGATACCCGATGGCATTGCCCTGCTTATCCAGGGTCGTCCCAATGAAAAGCGCCCAGTTTTTGTAGACCTTGAGGCTTCCACTGAACCTGACCTCTTTATTTGCCTTTTTCATGGCCAATGGTCGGAGACGATCAAATAGCTGTTTTCTCAGAGGCTGCCCCTTCAGCAATTCCGTCGGTTGCTCATAGGGTGGTTCAAACAACTCTTCTCTACGCAATGCCCCCCAATCCTGGGCATAACAGGGAATGGAACTTGCCAACAGAAACAGCATGAACAGTAATTTTGCAGACAATTTCAGGTTCATTGGTGATCTCCTTTTGGTTTGGGATGGGTGGAAAAAAAGTCCCAGATCAATTCACAGGCGTCAATATCCCGAGACTGCCTGCCGACCAAGGGGTCGAAAAGCAGCTTTCGCAACAGGCCCTTTTTCCTCTGACGGGTGGGCCAAGTATGGCCGCCGCCGAAGATGGTGTATTGCGTCACCTCTGTCTGCCGCTCGCAGCCCCGATAGGTTGTTTTGCTGATCCGGGTGCCATCGTCGGGATCCACATCAGGTAAATCGATTATCTGTGCTGACCCCTGGCAATGATTGTGTTCAACCCAGAAGTTCACCGTCTCCTCAGCCTATGAACTTGGCAAATCCTCAAATGGCTGTTTAATCAAGATCGTTGGCGCAGCACACCCGATTTCTTCCCATCTCCTTGGCCCGATATAGGGCACGATCCGCCGCCATAATCAATGACTCAAGATGATCGGCATCCTCAGGAAAAGAGGCAACACCAGAAGAAACCGTCATGGTGATCTGAACCTCACCAAAGGCGACAGGTGAGGCCATGAGTTTCAGACGCAGCTTTTCCGCACAAACCAGCGCATCCTGACAGGAAACATCCGGGAATATCAGCATAAATTCCTCACCGCCATAGCGACAGCAAATATCACTATTGCGTGTATTCTGAAGGATCAGCTCTCCAAACATTTTGAGAACTTTGTCTCCAGCCAAATGGCCATGGGTATCATTGATATGCTTGAAATAGTCCAGGTCGCTCATCACAACCGATACAGATTTATTGTTTCTCTTTATCCGGTTCAATTCCCGCTGCACCAGCTCCTCCAGATATCTCCGGTTATAGAGACCCGTCAGGGGATCATGCAACGCCTCTTCTTGTAGGCGTTTGTTTAACTCTGTGATTTTGATTTCAGCGCATACCTTTTCGGTGATATCGACAAATACAGCCACCAGAATCGAAGCACCATCCAGGTCAAGCGATGAACTCATGGTGACGTCAGCAATGATCTCTGAGCCATCCTTTTTCAGCATCTGGATGAGATGCGTCTCCCCAGCCAGGATGCCCGAGAAGCACTGCTGCACATACCCATCAAATTGAGGACGCATATCCTCAACTGCCAGGTCCAAGGGCCCGATTCCTTGCAACTCTTCGAGCGAGTATCCCGTCAACTCAACAAACTTTGGATTGGCATAAAGGAAACGACGGCCATCTGTGGTGCAGATACCCACCAAAGACTGTTGTATCAGCTGTTGCAACCGGCTTTCAGATCGGCTGAGTTCCAGATTGATTCGGTCATTTTCCTTAAGCGCCCGTTCCAACTCCAGGGTTCGGGCTCGCACCTGCTCGCGCAACATGACATCTGCTTGAAACAGGCTGAAATCCGTGCTGCCGGTCATCCCCTGCTCAGCGCGGTCCATCAAGACATCGATGATCTTGCGCTGACGATGAATTTCAGCCTTGAGTTGGGTTACCTCAGGAGCACTCTCCACAGTATTATCAAACATCCCTACCCTCTTTAATCGGACTTAAGACCACACCGGTCAGGGTTTGATTGATATGTATGCCACGAAACTGTTCTCCGTAGCTACCGAAGCCAACGACCTGATGATTGAGATAGATGCACTCAATATCTGCCATCAGATCATTATTCTTAACCTCATTTCTCCGCAGCACACATTCACAGACCAGGGTTAGCTCCGGCTTGCCCACCTCCTGCTCCAGTTGGCTAAAAATATTGATTGTGCTGTTGGTCAGATCATTCACCCTGGCAGTTCTCAACACAACACCTTCATCAATGGCACAAAAAAAGGTCAGGCTCCCATCCCGATTGACCTTTTGAATCGATCGCACAAAATCCAGACCCGCAATACGGACCACCACAGGACATCTCGAAAAGACTTCCGAATTGAGATCTGCCACGGTCAAACCGATCATACGGGCATACTCTTCCGTAGCGGGCAATCCATTGATCTCCAAAACCGTTCTTGTTTCTGGCCGGGCAGCGGTAACCACCATGCGTTGCTCCGAGGTAACGAAGTGCTGATGCATGAAGACGCTGAATCTGTAGTTGGTTTCCACCAAGGCAAGCACCAGGGCATTGGTATGGAAACGCCCCTCGGAATAGACATGGGTTTTTTCAAGCCTCTGATCGTCTCCGGCAGAGCCACCAACCAGCGGAACCGTACCCAACTCTTGTTGTAACGAATGAGCGACCTTCTCTTCAGATCTTGACAAACCGTCGATCAGCATGAAGGCAAAGCAGTGTTCCAGGTCCACGGGCTGCGCTGTATTCAACTGATCCAAGAGCGCACTCACCTCAGTGCGTCTCCCAAGCAACAGGGACTCAGACGACAAATCCAGCAGGGCTATGGCAGTACGGAAACTGTCTGCAGAAAAGCCTGCGCCAACAAAGCTCTGGGTTAGGTATCCGGACGGGCCAATCTCTCCTGCCGTGGTACAGCCGATGATGGGGACGCCTTTGAAGAGGCGGCCAAGCTCATCTGCAAGGCTATCCAGCTCATAACTCACCGAGCAGAAGAAAACCACCCACCCCAAATCCAGGGGTGATAACGCCTGATAAAAATCCTGTACCACCTTGCTTGCATGGGTTTCCCTGGATTGGAATGGTATGACCCCTGGATTCAGATCATTCATCTCTAGCCCACTCTGTCGGAATCAGTTGACGGCTATAAGCGGAAACATCAACCCATCACCCGGCAAGGCAGCCACCACCCGCAAAAAGCCGATAGGCCGGATTCCAGGTCTCCTCCCAATAATGAAAGCCCATTTTTTCCAATACGGCCTGAAAATCCTGCTTTTCCCCTTTTTCCACTTGAATGCCCATGAGTACCCGGCCATAGGCAGCACCATGGTTACGGTAATGGAAGAGGCTGATGTTCCAGCGCTTGCCCAGACGGGTAAGAAAATCGAGTAGCGCACCCGGCCGTTCGGGAAACTCAAAGCGATAGATCAGCTCCTGCGACAGGCTTGGAGCATGGCCTCCCACCATATAACGAATATGGAGTTTGGCCACCTCATTATCGGTCATATCGATCACAGGAAAGCCCTTTTCTGCCAGCCGCCCCTTGATATCCAACTGCTCTTCCTCACCACTGATCTCGACCCCTGCAAAGACCTGGGCCTGCTGATCGTCGGCATAGCGATAGTTGAATTCGGTGATGTTGCGGCGCCCCAGAATCTTGCAAAACTGGTGAAAACTACCGGGCCGCTCCGGTATCTCAACCGCCAGCAGGGCCTCCCGGTGCTCACCTAATACCGCCCGCTCGGCCACATGGCGCAAACGGTCAAAGTTGGTGTTGGCACCGCTTTCGATGGCGATGAGACGCTGGCCCTGCACCCCCTCCCGCTCGACATATTTCTTCAGCCCGGCAATGGAGAGGGCACCCGCAGGCTCGGCCAGGGTGCGGGTATCCTCAAACACATCCTTGATGGCCGCACAGATCTCATCGGTGCTGACCAGGATAACCTCATCCACAAACTTCTGTGCCAGCTTGAAGGTCTCTTTCCCAATCTGACGCACAGCCACCCCATCAGCAAAGAGGCCCACCTGCTTCAGGCTGACCCGCTTGCCTGCCTGTAGTGCCGCATGTAGACAGCCTGCATCCTCCGGTTCGACCCCAATGACCTTGGTCTCTGGCAGGACGTATTTGATATAAGCAGCCACACCACCCACCAGACCACCACCGCCTACGGGCACAAAAATGGCATCCAGTGGCCCCCGATGCTGGCGCAGAATCTCCATGGCGATGGTGCCCTGCCCGGCAATGACCTCGGGATCATCAAATGGGTGAACAAAGGTCAATCCCTGAATCTTGGCCAGCTTGTAAGCATGCTCAGAGGCCTCATCATAGGAGTCACCATGCAAAATGGCCTTGCCACCCAAACGACGTACTGCCTTTACCTTGATGGGTGGCGTGGTTCTGGGCATCACGATACTGGCCTTGATGCCGAAATGGGCCGCCGACATGGCCACCCCCTGGGCATGATTACCCGCAGAGGCCGCAATGACACCTCTTTGACGTTCCTCCTCACTCAACTGGGCGATGCGATTAAAGGCACCCCGTAGTTTGAACGAGAACACCGGTTGCAGATCCTCCCGCTTCAGCCAGACCCGGTTGCCGGTCTTCTCCGACAATAGGCGGGCCTCATCCAGCGGGGTTTCTTTGGCCACGTCATAAACCTGGGCACGAAGAATGCGTTCGATATAGCCTTTGGGCATAGGTTGTCCTGGTACTCGACATCACGGGGAATTCTTTATGATAACGGTAATTGCACATCAACAGCGAACAGCGACTCCTGTATGATGGCGCCAACATGAGGAGAGGACCATGAATCAAGACGAACTCAAAAAACAGGCTGCTCAAGCAGCCTTGGATTATGTGCAGGGTGGCATTGTTGGTGTGGGCACCGGCTCCACCGTCAACCATTTCATCGATGCTTTGGCCACCATCAAAGGGCGGTTCGATGGCGCCGTATCCAGTTCCGAGGCCTCCAGTGAGCGTATGAGACAGCATGGCATCGAGGTTATCGATCTCAACACTGCTGGTCCTTTGTCCCTCTATGTGGACGGTGCCGATGAGTCCAACCACCAGCTGGAACTCATCAAAGGTGGTGGTGGTGCGCTGACCCGGGAAAAGATCGTCGCTGGTGCCAGCGAGAAGTTTGTCTGCATCGCCGATGAGAGCAAGCTGGTGAGCTGCTTAGGCAAGTTCCCCTTGCCAGTCGAGGTCATCCCCATGGCGCGCAGCTTCGTGGCGCGTGAGCTGGTCAAGCTGGGCGGTACCCCAGAGTGGCGTGAGAACTTTGTCACCGACAACGGTAATCTCATCTTGGATGTCCACCATTTGGAGATCATGGAACCCATCAAGTTGGAGCACCGCATCAACGAGATCCCCGGCGTGGTTACCGTGGGCATCTTCGCCATTCGCCCTGCGGATGTACTGATTCTGGGTACGATGGAAGGGCCGAAAACGCTAACAGCCCGTTGACGTCTGCAGTTGGTTAGCTGTGCTGTTGTAGAAAGTTATCGCAAACACCACTCTGGTCTTCGATGAACAATCTGGCGCCAAACAGCCAGTTTATCGTGCCATTTGGGATTCAGTCTGGCCAATATGGCAAAGACCCAATACCGACTGAACGGCCACAGACTCAACAGGAAAAAGCCCAGCCGACGTTGTGAGGCTGGAAAGTGCTCCCGTATCAACAGCATCTTGGCCTTGAGGAGTCGCACCATCTTGTCAGCCCGCACCTGTTCCGAAGCACCGCCATAGTGAACAATGGTCGCCTCGGAGGTGACCATTGGCCGGGCACCCAGTGCTCGGGCACGCAAGCACAGGTCAGCCTCCTCGCCATACATAAAGAAATCAGGTTTAAATCCACCCAGACAATCCCAAAGATCCCGTTTGATCAGCAAGAAACACCCCGACACGATATCCACTTCACGCTGTCCTTGACGATCCCAGCCCCCAATCCCTTCCGGGTTGAATAGCGTCGATCGCCGAAACAGGGAATTCAGACCCAGGGCTTGACTGGTCAAACTCCAAAGGGTTTGACGGGACCAACAGGAAGCGGGGTTGGGGGAGCCATCGGCAAACAGGGTTCTGCCGCCCCAGATCAAGGCCTGCGGCTCTTGCCTTGCAAAAGCCATTAGCCGATCAATCGCACCATCCTGCACCAGCGTATCGGGATTCAGCAGCAACAGATACTCTCCTTGTGCAGACTGAATGGCCTGATTGTTGCCCTGAGCAAAGCCCAGGTTTTGGGATGAGAGATGGAGCTTCATGCGTGAAGAGCCTCCCCGTTCCCGGGTAAGCATTTGGGGGGAGTCATCCGAGGAGGCATTGTCCAGAACAATGAGCTCAAAAGAATCAACAATGGTTTCTCGAAAAACAGACTGGATACAGTCACGTGTCATCTCGCAGGTGTTAAAACTCACCACCACCACAGACAATTCCAGTCTCTTTATCGGCCGTTGCTTAGCCATGACACTATCTGAATCGCGCGAAAAAAATATCCTCATTGCGAGGAGGGAAGTCGGGTGGCGAATCTTCCAGCCCATCTTGAATCGCCGCCCCGCTCACCAGTAAACCAAGCAGAATTGAGCCCAGCAATAGTGGTGGCCCAAACAGGCCGACAGACAAACTGGAAAAATCCAGGGCAAGGAGTGTTGCCATGAGGCCAAAAAGCAGCTTTTGTCTCGGCATGCTGGCTGTCTCTTTGAAAGCGGCAATGCCCCATTTAAATGCCACCACATGTGAAGCAATATACATAAACATCGCAGGCAGGCCACCATATAGCGCGATCATAATGAAATTATTCACCACATCGATGTGTTGGCGCCCATCCAGCATAGCCGCCCAGTGATGGGGCCACTGAGAACCGACACCAACCAACCAGTAGTCCTGCCATTGGGAAAAGGCGATCTCTACCAATCGCGTGCGATACCAGGCAGTACGCGGGTCTAGCGCAAAATAATCGATCAAATGATAGAAATGCCGATTCGAAACAATCTCTAACACCACCGACATGGCCAGCAGAAGATATAGGGTTGGTTTTATCCAAGAGATCCGATTGAAATATAAGTTAGCACCGACCAGTGCCGCGACGCCTATCCAGGGGCCGCTCGACAGGGAAGAGAGAGCCGCAATCAATGAGGCCGCCAAAGCCAGTCTGAACGCAAAGACCTTTTCCACAAACCCCCGTAGGGCCCACAGAATGCCGGTAACGATCATCATGGCCAAGCCAAAGTAGATAGATTGCTGAGTACTGACCTGGGCACGCAGCATACCCATTCTGATCTCAGAATAGCCCTCGATTCGCGCCGCTCCCCCAGTCAGACGTTGATAGGGAGAGTGCCAGGTCACCGCCTCATAGACCCCGGCTGCACACATGATCACTGCGCCAATCCCCAGCATCAAAATCAATCCATGAATATCTTTTTGGTTCGCCAGAGAAAACCGCGCGATGAAATACATCAGGGTGGTATCCAGACCCCGCCCGATCATCTGGGTCACCTGAGCTGTTTCTGCATCGGCCATCAGCGTGGCAAAAACCGTCCAAAGCCACAAAGCAATAACCAGGGTATCCACCTTTCCAAACCGCATGCCCTGCCGTTTGGCCCGGGAAAACAGTTTGAACAACAGAAAAAAAGCGACGAAACGTGGCGCTGACATCTGTACCAACCCCAGAGGCACACGAATGAACTCAGGCCAAAGCAGCATGGAGATAACCAGAACACCCAATGCAGCACCACCATTTCGCCGGGACAGCGCCAGAAAAACAAAAAAAAGGGCGATAACGAAGGTTAGTGTGATCACGAAGAGACTGCTTTTATCATTCCGAGAGGGTTAAAGGCTTGTAAAGCCGCTTTTTGACCACACGCTTGGCAGTTCCCAGAATAGATTGGATTTTCGCCTTCAGACCCAATGCCCACCAGAAACGAAACAGTCCAAACCCAGAATAACGGGGCACAGCGGCCCCCAACAATCGCAATATCTTCAGTCGCGCCCAGAGTGCGCCACGGGTCGCCAGTAAATTGGGCTGTGATGCTGGCAACAAATCTGGATCCTCTTTTTCCAATACCAGGTAACCCGCTTTTTCCGCCGCTTTCAGCATGGCCAAACCTCGCGAGGTCCGAGCGACGATGAGCGATTTACCCAATTCGCCCGCTTCGACCTTTCGATACCAGGGATCACCCACAGCAATATCCGCAAACTCACCGGTGTGATCAGGGCAGATATAGCAGCGCCACTGGCGGTATCTTTGTAAGAAATCCCAGGAATCTGCATAGGTCATTTGGCTCATCTTTTCTTCACCCGTCTCATCCTTAAATCGCGCTGTCCAGAGACCCGGCCAACCCTGGCCCCGATAACGTAGCTCACTCACTGTATCTGGATCATGAATGCCGTTTCGCTTCAGCAACGCCAAATTTCCCTGCATAGAGGGGACGCCTGCACAAAAGAAAGCGACTACAAGCCCTAGCTTCTCATCCAAAGAGGGGCGCAGTTGTCGCGCACTTTGTACCGCAGCAACATCACAGGGCTTGCCAATAAAGACGCATGGGGAAGACGCTGCTTCAATTTGAGCCAGCCCCTCAGCCGGACTGGCAGGCGCATAACGCGACCCGGTCCGGGCCAGAAGTTCGTCCCGGCTTTTACTCATCACCGTCTCGTTCAGATAGGGCACGTCCTTTCGACTTGAAGTATGTAGCACGCCCCCCATGCCTTCACCTTCCAAGCTGAAAAGAGCCAGGGCCGTTGCCGCCCCACCGCTGGATCCGGCATAGCGGATATCCGGGTCTGAGGCATAACCCTCCCAAACACCGAGAACCGGCCCCCAACCCTCAAACAAGGAACTGATGATACCGGGTTTTTGTGCCGCATCACGGGCGTGGGACAGGCCCACGCCAGGGCAAACCTTAAGCACCTCAGTCGAGGCCAAGTGTATTGCTGAAGCGGATTTTGGGCGTCTTCCATAATCTGGGATATCGACCATCTGATAGTCATCCGGAGCCAAATAGGCACAGGCACCACAGCCGGTACACAGCTGCCCCCTGACCACATCATCAATCGAATCAATTCGCACAGACCCTCCTACCCTCACTCAGCCCTATTCATAATTCAGCCGCCGAGCAATATCTTTGCCCCTGCCCCCCTGATCATGATGAGAAAGCGGTTTGCCACCACGCAAATGCTTTAAACTTCGACGAAGCAGCGCTGACATCAGGGGATAACCAGAACGGGTCAGCGTCACAACAGTCGTTGCAACTGGCAGCTGATCGCGCCATTTTTTGCGCATGAAATGGTAGGAGGCGGCATAGGGACCTCGCAACGTCCGCACCGAACGGCTATTGTGAACCACAGGCGCATGCACCACATAGGCACTGAGACCCTTCTTAAGCGCAGTTTGCACAATATCCGTACCGTAAAGATGAAAGCCCGGCAGCCCCTCATCAAAGCGCAAGCCTGCGGATCTTCTCAAAACAATAAGCAGCTCATCAATGGCACTAACGGCCTGGGGCTGATCGAAAGATACCCCCAGCTCTCGGCCAAGGCCACTGGACCAGCAATGACCGACATGCTGACCATCATGGGCCACGCCATAGATGCCAATCACTGCCCAGTTGGGATCGTGAGATTCGACCATCTCAATGCCGCTACGCAACTGCTCAAGCCAGGGTTTTGGCAGATAAACATCCTGATGGGCCAGTACAATCCATTCGCCATCCGCCTGTTCAAGCACCCCGTTATAGGCCTTAGCCGCACTGGGATAGCCTCGCTGCAAAATGACCTGCCTGTCAGCAAATGCGACCAGTGGTGACATCAGCAGGTTATGCTCCAAAACAGCCTCGTCATTGACCGCCGCCCCCAATGTAATCATGCTGACGAATCCATGAAAATTCGTGGCAAACCGAGAGAGCTCCCCATTCGCAACAGACCGAAACGCAAAACAGCCGCTGCCATATCCAGGATGGCCCTCTCCCTATAGCTGGCACCAGCAAAAGCCCTCAAATCATGCAAAATAGCCACCATGAGGCGCTGGGCAATCCCCTCGTCTCCAGCCACCATTGCCTGCTTGTAAGCATCCGCAAAAGCGGACAAGCGAAACTCGTAGGTATGTTTCGCTGTCGCATTTCCACCGATCTCGCGTTGGGCAAGGGGCTCAGCAAGAAAGGCGACCGCCGCCTTTTGTTGGGCTGCCAGGCGGATATAGAGGTCATTATCCTGGCAGCGTCGATACTGAGACCGATAGCCCCTGGACAACTCAAAGGTCTCGCGAGCGATCATCATGGTCGAGGTAAAGGCCAAATCCCCCGGCCCCAACACAAAGTCCATCGGATGCTCAATTCGACCAGACCGGACCGCTGTCTGCCGTCCGCGAGCATTGAGTTCCTTCAGCCAGGAGTCGTAACCGTCGCCATCCAAATCATGCCTGAGGGAAAAATCTGTAAACGACAGCTCCACCCTACAGGTTTGGGTAAATTCGAGCTGCCGCTCGATCTTGGTGGGAAGCCAAACATCATCAGAATCCAGAAAAGCTATCCAGTCAGAATCACTCTCTGCAACGCCCTTGTTCCTCGCCGGGCCCTGGCCTGCATTGTCTTGAACCAAATAGCGGACGGAGTTTCCAAAACCGGCCACAATCCGAGCGGTGTCATCGGTCGAACCATCATCCACCACCACCACATCGATATCCGCATAGGTTTGAGAAAGAACACTCTCAATCGCCCTGGCAATGCAGTGAGCCCGATTGTACGTTGGAATAATTGCAACAACTTTTGGCATGATTTCAGCCAAAATCCAATACGAAAAAACGCTGAAAGGGCTGATTGAGACTAGGTCTGGAACCACTCATTTTGACTGTTCCCGCAACTCGGCTGAAAGGTTGGTTAGGCGACGAATCTGATCCCGCCCCGTCTTATTCATGGCCAAAGCCCCCAAAAAGCACAGGGCAAAGACCGGCATAGTGGCGCAAAGTCTCAATAACAATGGCCATTGGACCATGGGTATGATTTGCTTAAATAGCATCAGTAACGCACTAGCCAACACAACTGAGAACAAGATGTGCCTCAGGACTTGCCATAAATCAAGCACCGAGACGGGAGAGATACGACAAGCCATAGCAATAAAGACGAGAAAGGCTAACGTAAAAGTCAGACTAAATGAAGCGGCAACCCCAACAGGCCCCCAATACAGGCCAATCACGAAGCCAGCAGAGATCAGAGGCGCCGACCAGATTGCCCACCTCATTTGAACATCAGTACGCCCCAACGAGGAGCAGAGCCAGCCTGGTACGATATTGATAGCGCCGATGAGAGCCGCAGGGGCCAGCCACCGAAAAATGGCTATCGCGCCTGACCACTGTTCGCCCAGCAGAGCCAGCACAATAAGATCCGCGTCGGCAAAAGCGTAGCCAACGATAGGGGCGGTTACCAAAAACAGCAGGCTGATCGTACGAAGAAAAAAACGGCGGTACGCCAGAGGATCAGATTGCAGGCGACTCAGTGCCGGCATGGCGACTGAAGTGATAGGGCCGTTGATCTGTCGTATTGGCAACATCAGCAGACCATAGGCACGAGAATATAAGCCCAACGCCCCGGCACCAAAAACGCTACCTATCAGGATATTATCCAGGTTTCGCACAAAATAATTGAGTGCATTGAAGCCGGTCAGATGGCCGCCAAAAGCCAGCATGCCCTGTACCTCTTTATCCCATTTCGCTCTTCCCGGCACCCAACCGGAGAATATCCAGGAGAGCATCATGGTCGATAGCGCCTGGGTTGCTGTCATGGCCACCAGAGCCCAGTAGGAGTGGGTATAGGCAGCAATCGCAATGGCTGACAGGATAGAGAGCAGCAAAGAGACTATCTCAATGACCGCCAGCGCAGAAAATCGCATCTGCCGGCGAAGCAGCGCCAGATGCTGGGAAGTCAACCCGCCGAATAAAAATGTTGCCCCCAGGGCAATGGTAATGGCAATAAGCCGGTCATCTCCATATAACCAGGCAACCAAAGGCGCCGCCGCCGCGACCAAAACAGACAGCAGAGCACTGACCGCAACATTGATCCAGAACAGCGTGCTGATTTGTGAATGGTTTATTTTCTCACGCTGAATGGTCGCCATAGAGAGGCCAAGATCCTTAAACAGCGTGGCAAAGCCAACAATGGCAGCAACCATTGCAACCAATCCGAAATCACCGGGCGTGAGCAGACGGGCAAGAACGGCCGTCGATCCTAAAGTCAGCGCAAATTTTACCCCTTGCGAACCTAAAGTGACGAGGCCTCCGCGTGCTGAGCGAGTGCCCAGATTTTCTCGCAAATGCTCTGTTTCAAATATCTTTTGCTGATCCGCCAACCTCAGGTCGCCTCATTTGACAGCCATTTGGCAATCACATCCAGTTGGCTACTGGCGGCTAAGACAAGGGGGGGAATAGATCGTTCCAGCGATGCTTTGATTTGCGCCCTGCTGGCAAATGAAGCCAACAGCTGTTCGACCAACTCCTCCTCAGCCAACTCCCTGGGATCATAAACCTGCGCTGACTGACCACAGGTCTCAAAAACCCCTTTTGCCTTATCGCTGTAGGAGATGGTCGCCGTTGGCACCCTGGAGGAGAGACCTGCAATGGTTGAATGCATGCGTGTGCCACAAAACCAATCCAACGTTGAGATCACCCACTTCACCTCCGACTGATCCAAGGCCACCGGTGTGATCAACACCCTTTTTTGATCATCGATATTCAGGGATTGATAGAGATCGCGACTTGCCGACACATCCGATTCATAATGCCCTTCAGTATCCATGACATGGGGCACCAATAACAGCTTCACCTGGGTGTCATTTAAGAGCCGTTGCACCAAGTCCAATAAAGCCAGCCGATAATTCGCCTTGAAGTGATAAGCCTGTTTTGCACTTTGTGGATCGTTGTAGATAAGGCCGCTGACATTAATCCCAATCACCGGAGACTCAGAATCTTTGGCTCTTAGCCAATCCAAGATTTCCGCATCCAACTTAGCGCTGGCATCCTTAGGATTTAAACCAAAAGCCATGTCCACACCGGAAAAATGGCGATGGGAATCAACGTCATCCGCAAGAAGCTGCTTAAGAATGAGAAAACTATTCTCGTCTCTTGCCCATGCCAACTCAGCCCCACGAACTACCTCAGAAGCACGCGCAAAGACATCAGGATCGTGATATGGCCCATACGTCTGTGGCAACAATATCAAGGGTATACGGCGAGCCAATGCGATTTTTTTGGGCCAACAAATAGCATTAAAACGTTTCATTCCATAGAGGTCACTGAAGCTATCGCCACCAGAAATATCCAAGACAGCATCACAGGAATCAATCAGCCGAATACCTGCGTTCAGCCAGGCACCAAACCGGCCGATCTTTGAGATCAGCAACATCGTCAAAAGATTCTCGGGCCGATAATAGCGACGTCCAACTCTAGCACCCTGTCTGATCAGGCGAATCTGCCTGCCGGTCGACAAGATCAGCTGTCCTTCCCTTTGGCCCAACCCATTATCAAAAACCACAAACTCCAAGTCGGGAATAACGGCAGACAGACCTTCGACTGTACTCATAAACAATGCGGACACACCCATATTGGGGCTATCCGGGTCGGCACCAAAAAGTGCTAGCCTTATCATGAGATATCCTGCGAGAGAATTAAGGTTACCTGATTACCCACAAGCCTCAGCCAACTTTAGCAACCGCACAGGCATGGGCGGTGTTCTGGCGGCAATATAGGC
>JBNKLG010000062.1:0-6399 GCA_050292235.1 Sedimenticolaceae bacterium
CCCATCTGCTGCATGAGCCGCTCCGGGCTGCCATCCGCCCGCTTGACCCCCTCTTCCAGAATCGCCAGTTTATGACAACGTTCCGCCTCATCCATGTAGTGGGTGGAGACCAGAATACTGGTGCCCTGATCACTGAGATCAAACAGCTTTTCCCAAAAATCACGGCGATTCTCGGGGTCCACAGCGGAGGTGGGCTCATCCAGAAACAGCAGCGCCGGTTTGTGCAGGATCGCCGCCGCCAGACTGAGCCGTTGTCGCTGGCCACCACTCATGCTGCCAGCAAACTGTTTTGATCTGGAGCGCAGGTCATACAGAGCCAACAGCTCGTCGATCCGCGCTTTTTGCGCACGAACGGGGAGGCTGTAGATGTTGGCGATAAAGCGAAGATTCTCCTCGACGGTCAGGTCGCTGTAGAGGGAGAATTTTTGCGTCATATAGCCAATCTGCAGACGCAGCTTCTCGGCATCGCCCGGCAGGGAAAACCCCATCACCCGGACCCTGCCGGAGCTGGGTTTCAGCAGTCCGGTCAAGAGTCGTATGGAGGTGGTTTTACCGCTGCCATTGGGACCGAGAAATCCATAAATCCTGCCCCGCTCGACCTCCAGATCCAGATCCCGAACCGCGACCAAATCACCGAATGTCCGGTTGAGCTGCTCCGCCTGGATCACCAGTCCGGTCATGGCAACTCGACCTGAGCCGGGATGCCTGTTGGCAATCCCGCCTCGGTGTCAGGCAGCTGTACCTCTGCCAGATACATCAGCCGGGCCCGCTCCTCCTGGGTCAGTGAGTAATAGGGGGTAAATGCCGGTTCTGTGGCAATCCAGGTCAATCTCCCCGTGATCGCCCTGTCGAGGCCATCCACATGAACCACCAGGGAATCGCCGACATGCAGTTTTACCCGGTAGGGCTCGGGCACATAGACCCGGGCATGGGGCGCATGACCGGCAAGAACGATCGCCAAGGGACTGCCGATGGTGACCCGTTCGCCCAGATTCCACGGCAGGTTGTCGAGAATGCCATCGCGGGTGGCATGGATGGAGAGATCCGCCAGACGCTTGGTCTCCAGGTCCAGCACCGCCTTTGCGGCATTGAAAGAGGCCTCTCCAGCTTTCAGGTCCTCTTCCCGGGTGCCATTGGTCAGGATGAGCAGCGCTTCCTGCGCACTCTGCAGGCTGGCCTGGCTGGCATCCCGTTTGGCAATGGCCTTGTCCAGTTCAGACTGACTGACCAGGTGCTGGTTTTTGAGATTGAGGGTACGGACATAGTGGGCGCTGTTTTCCAGCAGTGCGGCACGGGCGCCCTCGACATTGGCCGTCGCAGCAGCGACCTCCTCCCCTCTCGCGCCGTTTCTGAGCTTTTCCAGGTTGGCCTTGGCACGGGTCAATTCGGCATGGGCCTTATCCACTTCCGCCTGCTGAAGCCGGGTGTCCAACTTGACCAGCAGCGTGCCTTTTGTCACCTCGGTACCGGCGGCGACAGGTAGCTCAACCACGACCTCGTTGGCTGTGGCGGTATGGGCAATGCGGTCACGCTCCAGTGTGCCGAGTGCCAGCCTCTCTGACGATTCGCTACAGGCCAGCAGAAAAGGAAAGATGAGATAGAGCAGTCTGTGCATGTTTTCGTCCCTCCAACAGAACAGATCGACTTTACGCCACGTCTTAAGAATAGCTAACCCCGTCAGCACTGGGGTAACCTCTTGGCCTCAGCTCTTGATCCCCACCCCCCGGTTCAACAGGCGCAGGCTGAAACTGGCCAAAATGAGGATAAAGAGGCAGATCATCCCCAATGCCACGCCCACGGGAATATCCGACAGGCCCAGCAGGCCGTAACGGAAGGTGTTGATCATGTAAAGCACCGGGTTGAACAGAGAGAGCTGACGCCAGAAGGGTGACAGCAGATCAATGGAATAGAAGACGCCGCCCAGATAGGTCAGGGGCGTCAGTACAAAATTGGGCACGATGGCAATATCGTCGAAGCTCCTGGCATAGATGGCATTGATGAAACCGCCGAGGGAGAACAGCAGCGCGGTGAGCAGGAACACCAGTACCGTCACGCCGGGCGCATAGATCTGGGGATGGGCAAAGAAAAAAGAGACGACCAGGACCACCAGCCCCACGATCATGCCACGGGCCACGCCACCGCTGACAAATCCGGCCAGGATGATCCAGTTAGGCATGGGTGACACCAGCATCTCCTCGATGTGGTGTTGGAATTTGGCCTGGTAGATAGAGGAGACGCAGTTGGAATAGCTGTTACTGATCACCGCCATGAGTACCAGACCGG
The DNA here is from genome assembly GCA_050292235.1 of Sedimenticolaceae bacterium. GTDB lineage: Bacteria > Pseudomonadota > Gammaproteobacteria > Chromatiales > Chromatiaceae > JBNKLG01. The sequence continues at coordinate 2,284 of JBNKLG010000062.1, forward strand.
GCACAATATAGTCGATATAGGGCACGCCCCCCATATCACCGATCTGACTACCGATCAGGTGCCCGAAGATGACGAAATAGAGACTGGTGGTGATGGCCGGGGGCAGGATGGTCTGTATCCAGATGCGGGAGAAACGCAGGATCTCTTTGATCACCAGCGTCCGATAAGCGTGCCAGTAACCGAGCCATCGCGCTTGCTGTTCAGACATGCCCTGCGCCCTCCCCGCCCCGTTGCCGCTGCACCAGGTCCACAAAGAGCTGCTCCAGACGGTTCTCTTTATTACGCAGGCTGGCCACCTGAATGCCCTGACTGCTCAGATGCTCGAAGACCCGGTTCAGGCTTTGACCATGGCGGATGCAGACGGAGACCACTGTCGGCGATTCCAGATTCAGGTCATAGCCCTCCAGAGGCGGCAGCATCTCCAAGGGGGTACTGAGGTTGAACAGAAAGGCCTCGCTGTGCAGCCGGGTCAGCAGCTCATTCACACTGGCATTTTCGACAATGCGCCCCTGGTTGATGATGGCCAGATTGCGGCAGAGGCTTTCGGCCTCCTCCAGATAGTGGGTGGTGAGGATGATGGTCACCCCCCGGGCGTTGATGCCACGGACAAACGCCCACATGGAGCGGCGAATCTCGATATCCACCCCGGCGGTAGGTTCGTCCAGGATCAGGAGTTTGGGCTCATGCACCAGAGCGCGGGCGATCATCAGGCGGCGTTTCATGCCACCGGAGAGATCGCGGGCAGGGGATTTTCGTTTTTCCCACAGCTCTAACTGACGCAGATAGCGTTCGGCCCGCACCCAGGCCTCGGCGCGGGGGATGCCGCAATAACCGGCCTGATTGACCAGAATCTCCCCCACCGGCTCAAAGGGGTTGAAGTTGAACTCCTGGGGCACCAGACCGATACAGCGTTTGACCGCCTCGGGGTCCTGCTCCAGCGAATGGCCAAAGACCCGCACATCGCCACCACTTTTGTTCACCAGCGAACAGATGATGCCGATGGCGGTGGATTTCCCGGCACCGTTAGGACCCAGGAGGGCGAAGAAATCGCCCTGTTCCACCGTCAGACTGATCCCTTTGAGGGCCTGGACGCCACCGGCATAGGTTTTGGTCAGGTTGTCGATAACGAGTGCGGACAAGATGGGGATTCCCACGAAAAGAGAAAGAGCGATTGTAGCGCAAGAGCCTGCGCCATCCCCTGGCAAGAAGTCGGGAAAAGGGTATGCTGCCTCTTTTCGAATCGATGCCTATGGATCCTATTACCTTGTCGGCCCTGGTTGGGGTTGCTGCCATCGCCGGTTTTGTCGATGCCATCGCCGGTGGGGGCGGCCTGCTCTCCATCCCGGCCCTCCTCTGGGCCGGCCTACCGCCCTTGCAGGCCCTGGGCACCAACAAGCTACAAGCCGTGTTCGGCTCCTTTGCCGCCAGTCTCAACTTCATCCGCCAGGGTCAGATCAGCCTCCGCCCTCTGGTCTTGACCCTGATACTGACCTTTCTCGGCTCGGGCCTCGGCACCTGGGCCGTACAGCAGATCGACAGTCAGGTATTAAGAGATCTGCTGCCTATCCTGCTGATCGGCTTTGCCACCTATTTTCTGGTGTCACCCCGGGTTGGCGACACCGATGCCCACCAGCGCATCAGTCTGCCCCTGTTCGGGCTCAGTGCCGGGTTTGGCATTGGCTTTTATGACGGTTTCTTCGGCCCCGGCACCGGATCTTTTTTCACCCTGGCCGCCGTACTCCTGCTGGGCTTCAATCTGACCAAGGCCAGCGCCCACGCCCGACTGCTGAACTTCACCAGCAACCTGGCCTCACTGCTGGCCTTTGCCTGGGGTGGACATCTCCTCTGGACCCTGGGGCTGTGCATGGCTCTGGGTCAGTTCGCCGGAGCCTGGGCCGGCTCTCATCTGGTCATCCGCCACGGCAGCACACTGGTGCGACCCTTACTGGTCATCATCTCTCTGGTGATGGCCCTGAAACTGCTGCTGGATTAGACCACCCCAACATCCCTTTGACAGACCCGTGTCGTTTCGATATTTTTCTCCCTGCTTCAGGTGTCCCAAGGGTATCTGCCCAAGGGGTGAAACGGGAAGCCGGTGCGTTCCTGCCTATGTCAGGAGCAATGCCGGCGCTGCCCCCGCAACGGTAAGTGGATTAAGGCGGATCAATCAGTCACTGCGTTCACACGTGGGAAGACGATCCGCCCGGTCTGAACCAGACCAGCCACAAGCCCGGAGACCGGCCCGAAGCTTTCGCGATGGCATTGCGGAGGGCGATGCGACGGCTAAGCGGTCGCTTTGCGCCCGTTTGCGTCTCTTTGTCTCTTTACTCCTCTGGAATGCTTTTCAACGCCATCAACAGGCGTGCGGGTGAGCGCGCCAGAGGAAGACCATTGTGAAAAGCTATCCCCTGTCAGCGGTCCTACTGCTATACGCCGCTACCCCAGGCCATGCCGATGACGTGCTGGACACCATCATGGTTACCGCAACCCGAACGGCCCAAACCAGCGATGATTCCCTGGCCTCCGTCGCCCTCATCCACCGTGAGGATATCGAACGCCAACAGGCCCGGTCGGTGCCGGATCTGTTGCGTGGCGTTCCTGGCATAGCGCTCTCCAACCATGGTGGGCCGGGCAAGACCACCTCCCTGTTCATGCGCGGCACCGAGTCCGATCATGTGTTGGTGCTGATCGACGGCATCAAGGTCGGCTCTGCCACCACCGGCACCGCCGCCTTTCAGGATCTCCCCATCGACCAGATCGATCATATTGAGATTGTGCGTGGCCCAAGCTCCAGCCTCTACGGCTCTGAGGCCATCGGCGGCGTCATCCAGATATTCACCAAAAAAGGGGGCGGCGATCTCAGCCCCTCTCTCAGCATTGGCGCAGGCAGTTACGGCACCCGCACCGTTACGGCCGGGCTCTCCGGTGGTGGTGAGCAGGGCTGGTTCAATCTGAGCGCCAGCGGTTTCAGCACCGATGGCTTCAATGCCTGCAATGGCCGACCAGCACCCAATGCAGCCGGCTGTCGCGTGTTTGAGCCGGACAAGGATGGCTATTGGCGCCGTTCTCTCGCTGTGCGCGCCGGTTACCGTTTCAGCAACAGCCTGCAACTGGATACCCGCCTCCTTTACGCCACGGGCGAAAATGCCTTTGATGGCGTCTCGCAAAATGAATCCCGATACCAGCAGAAAAGCCTTGGTGGAAGTCTGCGCTACTCCCTGACGAACACCTGGCAAATCAACCTGATGGCCGGCCGCAGTTGGGATCAGTCTGACCATTCACTGAACGGGGTGTTTCAGAGCCGTTTCAACACCCGACGTGACAGTCTCTCTCTGCAGAACGACATCCACATCACCGAACACCAGCTGTTCACAGCAGGGGTTGATCGCCAGGAGGACAACATAGACACCAGCCGGGGCTACGACGAGACCTCCCGCAGCAACACCGGACTCTTCGCCCAGTATCAGGGGGCATTTGGGGATCAGGAGGTTCGGCTCTCTCTGCGCCGGGACGACAACGAACAGTTTGGCGACCACAACAGCGGCACCCTGGCCTGGGGCTATGCCTTGAGCGACGGACTGCGCCTGATGGCCGCTTATGGCACTGCCTTCAAGGCCCCGACATTCAATGAACTCTATTATCCCGGCTATGGCAATCCGACCCTGACACCGGAGACCTCACACAGCACAGAAGTGGGCCTGAACGGCCGCCCGACCTGGGGCAGTTGGTCACTCAATGCCTATGAGACCCAGATTGACGATCTCATCGCCTACGATGCCGCTATCTTCGCCCCTGCCAACATTGGCCAGGCCCGCATTCGGGGCCTGGAGGCCATCATCGGCACCCGGCTCGGCAACTGGGATCTGAACGCCAATCTCAGTCTGCTCGACCCCAGAAACCGGGACACAGGCGCCAACCACAACAAGTTGTTGCCCCGTCGCACCCGACACGCTCTGCGGCTCGATCTGGATCGCAACTTCGGCCGGTACAACCTGGGTACTACGCTGTTGGCGGAAGGCAGGCGGTACGACGATATTGCCAATACCCGTGAGCTGGATGCCCAGGCCACGCTGGATTTACGGGCGGGTTATCACCTGAGCAAAGATTGGCGGATAC
>JBNKLG010000062.1:6409-16446 GCA_050292235.1 Sedimenticolaceae bacterium
ATTGAAAACCTGTTCGATCAGGATTATGAGACTGCCTCCTTTTTCAACCAGCCGGGGCGCAGCTTCTATCTGACCCTGAACTACCTGCCGAAATAACCATCACCCGACCTATGGAGCCCTTCATGCCAACCCTATCCAATCGTCACCAACTCATCATCGGTGTCCTTCTGGCACTGCTGATCCTGGCCACCCGCGGCCACCATTTTGCGACGCTGCACGCCCTGCCAAGCGCCTCCTGGGCCGCGTTCTTCCTTGCCGGAATCTATTTGCGCCCGGTATGGGCCATGACAGCACTGCTGCTGCTCTGTGCCGGAATGGACAGCTACGCCTTCATCTGGGGCAATGCCAGCGGTTACTGCCTGACCGCTGCCTACGCCTTTCTGGTTCCTGCCTATGGCGCGCAATGGTTTGCCGGACGCTGGTATGCCAAGCAGCACCAGTTTGCCTGGCACACCCTGTTGCCCCTGTCTGCGGCCACACTGGCCGGCTCAGCCCTGTGTGAACTCTTCTCCAGCGGCGGCTTCTACTTCTTCTCCGGTCGTTTTGCGGAGCCAAACCTGGCTGAATTTGCCAGCCGACTGGTGAAGTATTTTCCCGGCTCTTTGCAAGCCATCGCCTTCTATATCCTCTGCGCCAGCCTGCTCCATGCCGCCTTCACCCTCGTCGCTGGCACGAATCAGGCGGGGAAGCGCACCACGGAATAGGCCCCATGACACCTGAGCGTCGAACCACTGGGGCACACCACTGCCCCGCCCTGTTCATCAGCGCCCCCGCCTCCGGTCAGGGAAAAACCACGATAACCGCTGCCCTGGCGCACCACTATCGCCACCAGGGCCGGAGGGTGCGTGTTTTCAAGACCGGTCCCGATTTTCTCGATCCCATGGTTCTGGAACAGGCCTCTCAAGCACCGGTCTATCAGCTGGATCTCTGGATGGGCGGAGAGGCGCACTGCCGCCAATTACTCTACGCGGCGGCGGCCGAGGCCGATCTCATCCTCATCGAAGGGGTCATGGGGCTGTTCGATGGGGAGAGCTCCAGCGCCGATCTGGCCATGCTGTTCGATATCCCGGTACTCGCCGTGATCGATGCCGGCGCCATGGCCCAGACCTTTGGTGCCATCACCCAGGGGTTGGCGACCTACCGCCCTGGCCTGAGCTTTGCCGGGGTATTCGCCAACCGCGTTGCCGGCGACGGCCATTACCGTATGCTGACAGAGGGGCTGCCGGAGGGGCTATGCGCCCATGGCTGGTTGGGAAAAGATCAGCATATCGCCCTGCCGGAACGACACCTTGGCCTGGTTCAGGCCAGCGAGGTGGCAGATCTCTCTTCACGCATTGAGCAAACCGCTACCGCCCTGCAGGCGATCAACAACTCATTGCCGTGTAAAACCCGCTTCAGCGCGCCCAAAACCGCACCCCTTGAACCCAGACTAAAGGGGGTTAGAATCGCCATCGCCCGCGACGAGGCCTTCGCTTTTCTCTACCGGGCCAATCTCGATCTGTTACAGGCGCTGGGCGCGGAACTTCAGTTTTTCTCTCCGTTGCGGAATGAGCAATTGCCCCCCGCTGACGCACTCTATCTGCCGGGTGGTTATCCGGAGCTTCACCTTGGCGCTCTTGCCGCCAACCGAAAACTGCTGAATGCCATTCGCACCCATTACGATGAGAAACGGCCCATCGTCGCGGAGTGTGGCGGCATGCTCTACCTGTTGGAAAGGCTGACCGATGTGCAGGGGCAAAGTGCCGCCCTGGCTGGCGTTATTCCCGGTCATGGCCAACTGCAGGCAAGGCTCGCCAATCTCGGCCTGCATGCTGCCGAACTGCCGGAAGGGACACTCAAAGGGCATAGCTTCCACTACTCGATCCTGACCACAAACAGTGCCCCGATCACCACCTCGCTTCCCGCCCGCCATGGCGGTAGAGGAGAGGCTGTGTATCGGCTCAATCGCCTCACCGCCTCCTATCTGCACTGGTATTTCCCCTCCAATCCGGAGGCCAGTGCAGGCCTGTTCCAACCGGAGCCAGCCAGATGATGACGCTGGCCCTGTCGATGCTGGCAGCGGTGCTGTTGGACTGGATACTGGGTGAGCCCAAACACTGGCACCCCCTCGTTGGGTTCGGCCATCTGGCGACCCGTCTGGAGGATTGGATCTATGGTGGAGAGAAAAGCGGCACGACCAAACGCCGACTGCGTGGTGCTACCGCTCTCCTACTCCTGGTGCTGCCACTGACACTGATCGCAGTTCTGCTCTGCCACTTAGCCACGGTGGGCAGCCTCCTCAGTACCCTGTTGCTCTATTTCGCGCTGGGTCATAAAAGTCTGCATCAGCATGCCCAGCCAATCGCCGAGGCCCTGCGCCAGGGTGATGACCAACAGGCACGTTATCTGGCCAGCCTGATGGTCAGCCGTGACCCGGAACACCTGGACATTCCACTTGCCGCGACTGAATCGGTACTGGAAAACGGTAACGATGGCGTCTTTGGTGCCCTGTTCTGGTTTGCCATCGCGGGGGGGGCAGGAGCCCTGGCCTATCGGATCGTCAATACGCTGGACGCCATGTGGGGCTACCGCACTGAACGCTATCAGCAGTTTGGCTGGGCGGCTGCGCGACTGGATGACCTGCTCAACTATCTTCCTGCCAGATTGACCGCCCTCACCTACAGCCTGCTGGGCAAATCAGCAAGCGCCTTATCCTGCTGGCGCCAACAGGCTGCGCTCTGGGACAGCCCCAACGCGGGACCGGTGATGGCTGCCGGAGCAGGTGCATTGGGTATCGCCCTGGGAGGCGCTGCCTCCTATCAGGGCAGCTGGCACCAACGCCCTCAACTGGGACAGGGCCAGCCTCCCCAGGCCGGGGATATCGAACGGGCGCTGCGTCTGGTGCGTCACGGCGTCTGGTTATGGCTTGCACTACTGCTCATCATCGGAGGTATCCGGATCTATGCTTGAACATGGTGGCAGGCTGCGCAGGGCCGCAGCCCAATACGCAATTCCATTCGAAGCCTGGCTCGACCTCTCCACCGGCATCAACCCCCAGGGCTGGCCGGTGCCAGCACTACCGTCCGAGGTCTGGGCACGTCTGCCGGAAGAGAATGACGGTCTGGAACAGGCCGCCCGCGACTATTATGGCTGCGAGCATCTTTTACCGGTGGCCGGTTCCCAGGCGGCCATCCAGGCCCTGCCACGTCTGCGTCCCCCATCCAAGGTAGGGATCATCCATCCCGGCTACAGCGAACACGCTGCCGCCTGGCAGGCTGCCGGGCATGAGGTCATCCCCTGTCCAGCCGAACAGTTGGATGATGCCGTACCGGCTGTGGATGTCCTGCTACTGATCCACCCCAACAATCCCAGCGGCATCCGTTTCCAACGGGAGCAACTGCTGGCGTGGCAGCAACACCTCACCAAGCGCGGTGGTTGGCTGGTGGTGGATGAGGCGTTTATGGATACCACTCCGGAACAGAGCCTGTGCGACCAGAGCGGTACTCAGGGTCTCATTCTGTTGCGCTCCCTGGGCAAGTTCTTCGGTCTGGCCGGGGCGCGGGTGGGATTTGTCTGCGCCCGGCCCGCCCTGCTCCATCCACTGCAAAACCTGCTGGGACCCTGGGGGGTCAGTGCCCCGTCCCGTTGGGTCGCCACCGCCGCACTCAACGACCGCACCTGGCAGAGGACAGCCCGTCAACAGCTACTGGTCGCCAGTGAGCGGCTGCACGCACTGCTGTCACAGCATGGTCTCAGACCAACTGGCGGCAGCGCTCTGTTTCAATGGGTCTGCACAGAAAAAGCGACTGATCTGCACACCGGATTGGCACGCCGGGGCATCCTGACCCGTCTCTTTACCACACCCGCCAGCCTGCGCTTTGGTCTGCCGGACACGGAGAAAGACTGGGCACGTTTGGATACCACGCTCTGCGACCTGGGCAGGACCGCTTCATGACTGCCCGGACCCTGATGATCCAGGGCACCACTTCGGACGCCGGCAAGAGCATTCTGGTAACGGCCTTATGCCGCTGGTTACGGCGTCGGCAGGTGCGCGTCGCACCGTTCAAGCCGCAGAATATGGCCCTGAACAGCGCGGTCACCACCGATGGCGGAGAAATCGGTCGCGCCCAGGTGGTACAGGCTCAGGCCTGCGGCCTGCCGCCCCATACCGATATGAATCCGGTGCTGCTCAAGCCCAACAGCGATACCGGCGCCCAGGTGATTATCCAGGGCCGGGCGCTCAGCAGCATGGATGCCCAGGACTATCACGCCTACAAGAGCACCGCCCGGGCAGCGGTGCTCGAATCCTTTCAACGGCTCTGTGCTGATCATGCCGCCATTGTCGTCGAGGGGGCCGGTTCGCCCGCCGAAATCAACCTGCGCGCCAACGACATCGCCAACATGGGCTTTGCCGAGGCCGTGGACTGCCCGGTGATCCTGGTGGCGGATATCGACCGGGGCGGGGTCTTCGCCCATCTGGTCGGCACCCTGGCGCTGCTCAGCCCGGGCGAACAGGCACGGGTGCGGGGCTTTGTCATCAACCGCTTCCGCGGGGATATCGCCCTGCTGCAACCGGGCCTCGACTGGCTGGAGCAACGCACCGGCAAGCCGGTGCTGGGGGTCCTGCCTTATCTGCACGGCCTGCACATCGAGGCCGAAGATGCCATCACCCTCAGCCAGGTGGACAAACAGGCCAAGCTACTGCGGGTGGTGGTTCCGGTGCTGCCACGCATCAGCAACCACACCGATTTTGATCCGCTGCGCCTGCATCCACAGGTGGATCTGCACTTTGCCGGACCGGACGACCCCATGCCACCGGCCGACCTGATCATCCTGCCTGGCAGCAAGAGCGTGCGCGCCGATCTCGCCTGGCTGCAGCAACAGGGCTGGGCAGACAGGATCCAGCGACACCTGCGCTACGGCGGGAAACTCATCGGCATCTGCGGCGGATTCCAGATGCTGGGACAGTGGATCCATGACCCACTGGGCATTGAGGGTGAGGCCGGCAGCAGTGCCGGGCTGGGCCTGTTGGAGATGGAAACCCGCCTGAAAGCGGAGAAACAGCTGTGCAATGTGCGGGGGCATCTCCTGTTGGCATCAGCCCCCGTAAAGGGCTATGAGATCCATGCCGGGGTAACCACAGGTGCGGCATTGGATCACCCTGCCATGCAACTGGAAGGGGGGGCAGACGGGGCATTGAGTGCTGACCATCAGATCCTCGGCACCTATCTACATGGCCTGTTTGAGCTACCCCAGGCCTGTGTTGCCCTGCTCGCATGGGGCGGATTGCGTGACGCCCAAAGGGTCGATTATGCCGGGTTGTGCGAAGCATCCATCGAACGCCTGGCCGATGCGGTGGAACAGCATCTGGACACCACCCGGTTGCTGGAGATATTGGAGGGAACGGCATGAGCAAGACGCTGATCCTGGGCGGTGTACGGTCCGGCAAAAGCCGTCTGGCGGAACGCCTGGCGAGTGACAGCGAGCTGGCAGTGACCTATATCGCCACCGCCACCGCCGATGACGGGGAGATGCAGGCGCGCATCGCTGCCCATCGTGCCCAGCGCCCTGCCAGCTGGTCGTTGGTGGAAGAGTCCATCGCCCTGGCCAATGTCCTGCAAACCCATGCCGCGCCAGATCGCTGCCTGCTGGTGGATTGCCTGACCCTCTGGCTGACCAATCTGCTCACCGCGCCCGACCCAAAACGGTTCGAGCGGGAACGTGACGCCCTGCTCGATCTCATGCCCAAACTGCCGGGGCAGATCATCCTGGTCAGCAATGAGACCAACATGGGCATCACGCCCCTGGGAGAGCTGAGTCGACGCTATTGCGATGAAGCCGGGCGGTTGCATCAGGCGCTGGCGGCGCTCTCTGAGTCGGTGATCTTGACGGTCGCTGGCCTGCCACATTTTTTAAAAGGGGAAGCTCAATGAAACACGCCAATCCAGAACCGGATCTCGACTGGCTGCACACCGCGGCCCTCCAACCCGATGTCAGGATGCGCACAGCCGCCGAGCAGCGCCAGGCACAACTCACCAAGCCGCCAGGGGCGCTGGGCAGACTGGAAGATGTCGCCATTGCACTTGCCGCTCTGCAGGGTACAGAGCAGCCCAGCGTGGAACGGGTGCACATCGCCGTCTTTGCCGGCGATCACGGCGTGACGGCAGAGGGTATATCCGCCTTTCCCCAGGCAGTTACCGCAGAGATGGTCAAAAACTTTGCCGCTGGCGGCGCTGCCATCTGTGCTGCCGCCAAAGCCATTGATGCCACACTGGAGGTGATCAACCTGGGCACCGCGTTCGATACCGGAACCATTGCCGGCGTCACTGACCATCATCTGGGCCCCGGCACAGCCAATTTCGTCACGGAACCCGCGATGCGTGAACCACAACTGGCCCGCGCCCTCGCCGCTGGCCAGCAGGTCATCGCCCACGCCCGGGATCAGCATACCCAGCTGTTCATCGGCGGCGAGATGGGGATCGGCAACACCACCAGCGCCGCCGCCATCGCCTGCGCCCTGCTGGATGCAGCACCACAGCAACTGGCTGGCCCAGGCACCGGATTGGATGCCAACGGGGTATCCCACAAACGCGGGGTCATCAGGTGCGCCCTGGCATGTCACCGTGATCATCTGGATGAGCCGCTGGACGTGTTGCGCCGCCTGGGCGGCTTCGAGATCGCAGCACTCACCGGCAGCTACATCGCCTGTGCTCAGTTCGGCATACCAGCGCTGGTGGATGGCTTCATCAGTTCGGTAGCAGCACTCATTGCCTTGCGTCTGCGCCCGGATATCGCACCCTGGCTGATCTACGCTCATACCTCCGCAGAACCAGGCCACCGCCGGGTGCTGGATGCCATCGCCGCCCGGCCGCTACTCGACCTGGGCATGCGTCTGGGGGAAGGCAGTGGCGCTGCGGTCGCAGTGCCTTTGCTGCGCATGGCCTGTGCCCTGCACAACGGCATGGCCACTTTCACCGAGGCGGGCGTGTCGAATGCTGAGCGCTAGTTTCGGCCTACTGAGACATGGTGAGGTGGTGGGCGGCAGCCGCTTCCGTGGCCACAGCGATGACCCACTCACGCCCCTGGGCTGGCAACAGATGCGAAACGCCACCACGACCGGAGGTTGGGAGCGGGTGATCAGCTCGCCCCTGGTACGTTGCGCCGCCTTTGCACAGGCGTATGCCCAGCGATCTGGCGTCTCATACCGCTGCGATGCGCGTCTGATGGAGATCCACTTTGGTGCCTGGGAGGGATGTTCGGCAGAGGCGCTGATGCAGCATGATGCCGACGCCCTCAGTCGCTTCTGGGAAGATCCGCTACAGCATCCGCCACCAGGTGGAGAGCCCCTGTTAGCGTTCCAGGCGCGGGTGCTGGCGGCCTGGGATGAGATCACCGCCCAATATGAAGGCGAGCGTACCCTGATCCTCACCCATGGCGGGGTGATTCGGGTATTGCTCTGCCATCTGCATCAACGTCCGCTGACCCAGCTCCAGACATTCGATGTCGAGCATGGCAGCCTCCATCTGGTACAGATCGATCGTTTGGGACATGCCTCTCTCCGTGCAGGCTGCGCCTAGGATGTTCCTCCCCCGGCCCCTCCTTATCGCCTTGCAGTTCCTCACCACCCTGCCCATCCGCATCCAGGGTGAACCGGATGCCGACGCCACCGGGCGTTCCCTGAGCTACTACCCCCTGGTGGGACTGATGATCGGCACCCTCCTCGCCGCTGGCGCCTGGATGCTCGATGCCGCCAACCCACTGGTGGCCGCCGCCCTCCTGCTCACACTCTGGGTAGTGATCACTGGCGCACTCCACCTCGATGGTCTGGCCGACAGTGCCGATGCCTGGCTGGGGGGACTGGGTGATCGTGAACGCACCCTGGCGATCATGAAGGATCCCTATTGCGGGCCAGCCGCAGTGGTTACCTTGATCCTGGTGCTGCTGCTCAAGTTCACCGCCCTGACCTGCCTTATTGCCAAGGGACAACTGGCCAGCATCGCTGTCGCACCGGTTCTCGGACGGGCAACGCCGATTCTGCTGTTGCTCACCACGCCCTATGTGCGACCCCGGGGACTTGGCAGCCTGCTCGCGGACAACCTGATACGCCGCGCCTCCGGCGTGAGTCTCTTGGCCACGTTGGTGGCCATAGCACTCCTCATCGGCACCGGATCCCTCTGGCTGTTGCTGAGTGCACTGGGGGGATTTCTGATCCTGCGCAAACTCATGCTGCAACGCCTTGGCGGCACCACCGGCGACACCGCAGGGGCTCTGGTAGAGATCACAGAAACGGCTGTATTGCTTGCTGCACTCCTACCTGATTGAAAAAACTGGCTTCCCTTCAGGGGATTTGCACTGCACCAAAATGTAACAGGTCAATCACTGGCGGATTCAGGAATCGCAGCGGCAGGCCAATCTCTCCCAAACCGCTACTGATGTAGAGCTGGGTATGGCGCTCCCGGGTCAAACCCCGATCAAAATCGCCGATGGTCGGGATCACCCGCCGATAGATCCAGGGCAGGCGCACCTGACCGCCATGGGTGTGGCCGCAAAGGGTGAAGTCCGCCTTGTCATCCTGGTATTGCAACGTGGTATCGGGGTTATGGGTCAGAACAATGACCCTTTCCTCCAGACTCCGTGGCTTGAGTAAGTTCAGCTGATCCTCCCCCGCCCAGCGATCTCCCAGTCCGACCAGGGTAAAATCGGAAAAACGCTGGATCTTGTTCTCCAACAACTGCACGCCGTATTGCGGCAACAGCCGGGCCAGCTCCGCCCTTACCGGCGGCCCGGGTTGACCCACATCGTGATTGCCCAGCACGGCATAGACCGGTGCCTTTAGCGCTTTCAGAGGGGCAAAAAGTGCCGGGATATCTTCGGGATAGTAAGAGAAGTCCCCGGCAATCAGGATCAGATCGGGCTGGAGGTCATTCACCCGCGTCACGACCCGACGCAAAAAACCAGCCCCCTTGTATATTCCCAGATGCAGGTCAGAGATCAGCACGATGCGGCGATCCATCCCCGGTGCATCAATCTCCGTTGAGCGCACCAGGATGAGTTGGGGTTCAACAAAACGCGCCCAGATAAACAGCAGGCTGCCCAGGATCAAAATGCCCCGAGCCCAACGGGATTTGAAGCGCCACCAGACATAGCCCAGAAAAGGAAACACCAGCCAGCTTCCCCAATAGATGGCTTTTTTGAGGAAGAGAATATCCACCAGGTTGTCCCCTCATTTTCCGGTACTGCAGCAGATCACATTCAAAAGAAAGGATGACACAAAAAAGCCCTGCCAAAGCAGGGCTTTGGGTCTCAAATCAAAAATACCTACTTGAGAGGATCCAGCCCGGCAAAGACCTGGCCTTTGATATCTTCAACGCCACCAACACCGTTGACTTTGATGTATTGGCAACTGCCTGCCGCCGCCTCTTTACCGTAGAAATCGATCAGGGGTTCGGTCTGCTCGTGGTAGACCTTGAGGCGGGCGCGAACCGTGTCTTCCTGGTCATCATCCCGCTGAATCAAAGGTTCACCGGTCTCGTCATCCCTGCCCTCTTCCTTGGGCGGATTGAAAACAACGTGATAGGTACGACCAGAGGCCAGATGGACCCGGCGACCGGACATGCGCTTGACGATCTCTTCGTCCGGCACATCGATCTCCACCACGGCATCGATGGGCACACCTGCGGCTTTCAGAGACTCAGCCTGAGGAATGGTACGGGGAAAGCCGTCGAACAGATAGCCGTTGGCACAATCGGCTTCGGTAATACGCGCCTTCACCATACCCATGATGATGTCATCGGAGACCAGGCCGCCTTCATCCATGATCTTCTTTGCCGCCTGACCCAGCTCGGTGCCGGCTTTGACGTGGGCGCGCAACATATCCCCGGTGGAGATCTGCGGGATGTTGTAACGCGCTTTGATAAAGCCTGCCTGTGTGCCTTTGCCGGCACCAGGGCCGCCCAATAAAATAACCTTCATGCATTCCTCCATTGTCTGTACCAGAAATCTCTGCGTTATCCCAAAAGTGAACAGGACAGAGCGTTTTTTCGAAAACCCAGTCTGCC
>JBNKLG010000063.1:0-16421 GCA_050292235.1 Sedimenticolaceae bacterium
AATAACTGAGACCGGCAGCAAAGAGTCGGCCATAGAGGCTGCCGGCAAACTGCAACATGCGGGCGAAAAGGGAGTGGTGATTAACCGGTACCGGTGGGGTCTGGATCAGGGCCACCTGGGGGTTGCGTTCCATACGCGCCACCATCTCGCGGATGGTTTCGCCGGACATGACACTGTCGGCATCCAGCACCAGCATATAGCGATAACGGCCACCCCAACGGGTGCAAAAATCCTCCAGGTTGCCGCTTTTGCGGCTTTTGTTCTCTTCCCGGTTACGATAATGCAGCGGAGTCTCTTCGCCAAATTCCATGCGCCAGCGTAGCCATTCAGCCTCTTCCTGCTGCCAGGTAGCGGCATCCCGGGTGTCGCTGAGGACGAAAAATTCAAAATTTTTGCAATCACCGCTGTCGATCAGGGATTGACGAATAGCCCGCAGGCCGGCAAAGACCCGTTGGGGATCTTCGTTATAGATGGGCATCAGCAGTGCAGTCAGCGGTTCTCCTCCGGTTTCTCCCTGTGGGGCCTCTGTGGTGCTGCACGTCTGGGTTGGTCCAATGCCGTGGATGCCGCGACCCCGTAACAATACCCAAAATCCCAGGCTTGCCGTCCAGAACGCCGCACTGAGCCAGAGGGTCAGAATGGTGTAGAGCAGCAGCAGGAGCATCTCCAGCGGGGTGAAACCATTGTCATGCAGGGCAGCACCCAGCATGCTGAGCGCCCCCAGTGTGGTGATGATCACCAGAAAGAAATAGAGCTTGCGGCGATAACCGTGTGAGGAGGTGGCGGGAGGTGGTTGGCTCATTGGGTTTGGCGTCCCTTATTCGGCACGGAACAAACGGCGCAACCTGTTGCCCAGGCGCTGGCGGAGGCCGTAACCATAAAGATCAATGGTCTGCTCGGACATCTCTAGCGGTGCTATCTCGGGTGTTGGCTGCCAAAGGCTCATGTCCAGCTGGTCAAAAGGCAGGCGTTGATCCTGAACCCATGTCTGTTGCCAGTTGGGAAACTGATTTTGCAATACCAAAGATTTCAACATGGGCAGATTAACCGCCTGGTCTTCATCTAACGAACGGCGCAGCCAATCGTCCAGGAGCGCTTGGGTTTCCTCTACGGCCAAGGCTTCGGCGGAGGCCTCCCGCTTTGTATCCAAATCCAGCGTGATGCGGTTTTGAATACGCTTAGCAAGGTGTTGTTGTTGCGCCCTCTCCTCGATACCCAGAACCTGAAGATAATCCTCGATCAAATGGTGAATGCCATCGACTGATGGGTAGCTCGTCTGGGCGTTTATTCCAGCATCCATTGGTAGGTCCAGGTCTCGGAGAGGACATCCTGCTGATTGCGCAGAAAGGCGCGAAGCTCTGCGATCTTGCCGCTTTCCGGTTCGATCTCGAAGAAGAGCCGCCAGCCCTGGGTCTCTTTGTTGGGGAGCGCGATGGGTTTGCCGATCAGCTTGCCGTTGGTCACAGCCACCACTGCTTCGACAGGGGTGTCTGGAGGTAATTTGGAGAGGGTCTCTCCAGCGAAGTCGATCACAAACTTGCGTTTGCTGGAGTCCAGATCATCAGTGCCCGCAGCACCAATGCGGGTAGAGAGGGTTCGTCCACCCTGCTGATGCTCCTCCGGATCTCTGGAGAAGGTCAGCTTGTATTTGAACGACATCTCGTCGCCTGCTTTGGCCGGCGTTTCCGGAATCCAGTAGGCCACAATGTTGTCATAACGCTCGGCAGTGCTGGGGATTTCCACCAACTGAATGGTGCCCTTGCCCCAGTTGTCCTCGGGCTCAACCAGAATGCTGGGGCGGTTATGGTAATGGGCTTCCAGATCCTGATAGTTATTGAAGTTGCGGTCGCGCTGCAACAGGCCGAAAGACTTGGGGCTCTCGATTTTGAAATCGCTCAAACGCAGGCCTTTGGGGTTACTGAGCGGGCGCCAGATATGTTCGCCATTACCGGTGACGACCAGGAGGCCGTCGGAATCATGCACCTCGGGGCGGAAATCATCCATCCATCGTTCCTTGTTTTCACCATGGAAAAACATGCTGGTCAGGGGGGCGATGCCGATTTTTTCGATGTCGGTACGTAGGTGCAGACGGGACTTGACCTCCATCTGAGTCTGGATACCCGGCTTGATGACAAAGCAATAGGCGCCGGTGACACTCTTGCTGTCCATCAGGGCGTAGAGGGTGATTTCAGTGGCATCCCGCTCCGGTTTGACCAGCCAGAATTCACGGAAGATCGGAAACTCCTCCCGGTTGGAGAGGCCGGTGTCGATGGCCAGACCACGGGCATTGATGCCGTAGTTGAGATTCTGACCCACGGCCCGGAAATAGCTGGCACCGAGAAAGACACTCACCTCATCAAAGACATCGTCGCGGTTGATGGGGTAGTGCAGACGGAAACCGGCAAAGCCTGTGTCCTCAGGCAGATTCTCCGGCGTGGGATTCTTGCCAAAGTCAAACATCTCCTGTTGGTAGTTGAAGGGTTTGACCTCATCCCCATCAATGACATTGATCTTGACCCGGTCATGAAACACAAAACCACGGGAGAAAAATTGCACTCGAAAGGGCAGGGCCTCATCTTTCCACAAGGAGAGATCCGGGCGGAAGCGGATATCCCGAAACTGGTCGTAGTTGAGATTGGCCAGATAGGGTGGCAATTCCGGCTGATCGGGCTCGTATGGCTTGGTCGAAAGCGCAGCGGCTCGACGCGCGACATTGGCGAAGGTGAAGGGGCCACCAACACGTTCCGATTCCTGTGCTTGAGTAGGCATCTCTGCCCATGCAGGAATAGAGGAAAAAACCAAAACAAGAGTAATGAGGTGTGATCTGATCGTCATGATGCCAAGTTTGATGTGATTCGCCCAAAAAAATTCCATTAATTTGCCTTACAGGGCAGTCCCGGGTAACCCGGAGAGGATATAGCCTTCGAGCCTTTGTGGAAAGGGGGCCGGGCTGGATATTTCCTCCTTTCACTGCAAAATGAGCCAAAAACCGTTTTTAAATTGAGTGGATTTCTGTTCCAGGTGGACCACGTAACCTGGGGAGACTTCTAAATGCAAGCCATGGTGCATTTGTAACAGTTGACCGGAAAAAGGGGGGGCTTTCTCGATGATATAGAGGACGAGGACGACGATATCGCCTTCAACTCCGGCACCATCGTGACGATCGGTATTGCAAAGGATCAGGGGCGATTGATCTGTGGTTAAAGGACCTCAGGTTCGAAAAGCTGGGGCAGTAAAGGCGTCTCTTCATCCTCATTGATCGTCTGATTGGGGTTGAAATCGGCTGGGCGTTTGCCCGTGACCAGATAGGCGAAGGCGATGATTTCGGCGATGACGTGGTAGAGGGATTCAGGGATCTCGTCGCCCAAAGGGATCTGGGCCAGGACAGCGGCCATCTCCGGGTCGGTTCGCAGAGGAACGTCATGGCGACGGGCCAGTTCGATGATCTCCTCCGCCAGCTTGTGTTGGCCTTTGGCCGTGATGCGGGGGGCATTCTCTCCGTCGTAATGCAGGGCGACGGCAATCTCGGGAGCGCTTTGGTAGGTGGTCATGCCTTCTCCCTCAGCAGGGGCTGCTGGTGGGCAGGTCTCTTTGGCTGGTGGGGCGACTGGCCGGGGAAGGTCTGGCATTGGCTGAGGGTAAAGCCGGCCTGGCCCAGTTTCTTTTCCAGTTGGGGCAGGGCCTGTCGAACCTTGTTTAGGGTCTCTTCCCGTTCGGCCCAGATGTGGAGACGCAGGTTTTCGCCCTGGAAATGCAGACGGGCATCCAGGCTGCCACTGTCGGCAAAAGGGAAATGGAGGTTGACCTTCCAGCTTGGTTCGGTCCTCTCATCGTCCTGCTGGTTGTGTCCATCTCGTTCGATCTCGATCCCTAAGGAGCGATGCTGGGGTTCTTCGGCCAGTGGCAAGGCAAATTGCCACAGTAACCGGCCTTCCTCCCGGTGTGACAGGCTCTGGAGTTGTTGCAGTTCCACCTTGGCCAGGGCAGCCTCGATGCTCTTCAGCAGGCCGCGTCCCTGTTCGTCCAGGCTGGGCTTTTCCTGAGGTGTTTGACGGGCTGTACCGAAACGTCCCAGCAGGGCCGCCACCAAAGAGGCTTGCTGTTTTTCGGGCAGGGGCTGCAAAAGGTTGAGCATCTGTAACAGGGCCAGTTTGAGGTCGTTGGCTGGGGGTGTGCGGCCTTGAGCCAGATTGGCCTCCAGAAAGAGTCCTGAACTGAGCAGCGCCTCCCGAAGCACCGTGGGGCTGAGATTGCCTCGGCTGAGTACCTGTGAGCGCAGCAGTTGGATCAGCGGTTGAAGCGAACCCATGTCCAATGGCTGAGTGGGCAGCCCTGGCGTTGTAGATGCCGGTGGGCTGGCGGTCATCGTTTGGAGTGCTTGGCGTTGCAGGCTGGCCAGACGCAACAGCAGATTGCCCAGATCCTGTGCCTTGGGCAGACGCTGGCCAATCCATTGGCCTTGCTGTTGCTCGCTGCTGGCAGGTTGAGGTAGTACCAGAAGCTGGGGCTGCGGCTGGGTGGCGGTCAGTTGCAGACGCAGGTTGTCACCGACGCTGGGCAGGGGGGGAGGCAATTGCGCCCTGAGCAGGCTGCTGCCCCATTGCAGGCGAACTTCACCCTCGGCGGTCACCGACACAACCTGCACATTCAACAGGGTGCCCGGTTTCAGTACGGACAGCGGTGAACTCTGGCTGGGGTTTGCCGCTACGGCCGGGCTGGTTGTGTTGAGCGGGGCCGCCGTATTGGGCTGTCTGGTGGCCGGTGGCAGACCACTTTTGTCGCCAATCATATCCAAGAGATCCCGAGTGGTACTGGATGCACCCCATACTAGCACTGGTTGGCGCTGAAATAACCCGGCGCGGACGGGCCAGTTTGTCGCCAGCATCAGGATCTGCCCGTTCTGCCGATTGCGTATGAATCCCAATGAAATTACCGCCAGTTGTTCGGGTTGGCGGGTAGCGATCCTCAGTGCTCGGTAGGCTTGGTCGAGACTGTTGACCGGCTTTGTTGCAACAGGAAATGTCCCTCTGATTTGCAGACAATCATCTGCTTTTGGACGTTCTTGTGGTCCGGTTGCGATTGGGTTTGACCGGATATGGATCTCATGGCCCAGAGGGGTATTGGGGGGCTGGATGCGGGTAATGAATTGTTGATCACCTGCTTGAATCAGAACCTCTCCATTGTTGAATCGTTGCACCACTTGGGCGTCGAAAGGGAGGGCGATCGGTAGAGATCTCCGGGCAGGTTGGTTTAGCCAAAGCTCGTTGGCGAAAGGGCTGCAGCGGCAGGGCGGTAAGCGTATCACCTCATCTATCGGCACCTGAGATTGGGTAGCCGATTCCGCCATCATAGGGATGGGAGAAAGGTCCATACCTTCCTATAGCGACTGGGAGGCGTTGGTCTGAATCTGCTTTCTTCAACTGCCCAGCACTGCTAGAATCCTTGAAGTTTGTCTGACCCGCCAAGGGGGCCTCTGCGCCTTTGGCATCCGTTCCGGAGTGATTCTTGAAAACTGCTGCGATTCTGGTCCTTGAAGACGGTTCAGTCTTCCGAGGGGTGGCCATTGGTGCCGAAGGCCATACTGTGGGCGAGGTGGTCTTCAATACCGCCATGACCGGTTATCAGGAGATTCTGACCGATCCCTCTTATTGCCGTCAGATCGTCACCCTGACCTATCCCCATATCGGCAATACGGGCACCACTCCCGAGGATGAGGAGTCCACACAGATCCATGCCGCCGGTCTGGTGATTCGGGATCTGCCTTTGCTGGCCAGCAACTGGCGTAACCAGCAATCCCTGAATGACTACCTGCGTGAACAAAATGTGGTGGCTATCGCCGATATCGATACCCGTCGTCTGACCCGCATCCTGCGCGAGAGGGGAGCTCAGGCTGGCTGCATCATGGCCGGTGAGATCGATGAGGAGAAGGCGCTTTCTCTGGCAAAGGGCTTTCCCGGCCTCCAGGGAATGGATCTGGCCAAAGAGGTCACAACCCGGCAGGCTTATGGCTGGTCCAATGGGGTCTGGAGCCTGGAAGGTGGCCTGCCCGAGGCCAGCGAGGCCTTGCCCTATCATGTGGTGGCCTACGATTTTGGGGTCAAGCGCAATATCCTGCGCCTGCTGGTGGATCGGGGTTGCCGTCTGACGGTAGTACCAGCCAAGACCCCGGCCAGCGAGGTGCTGGCTCTCAAGCCCGATGGTGTTTTTCTCTCCAACGGCCCGGGCGATCCCGAGCCTTGCGACTATGCCATTCGCGCCATCAGCGAGATCCTGGAGCAGCGTATCCCTGTCTTTGGCATCTGTCTGGGGCATCAGCTCCTGGCTCTGGCCAGCGGCGCGCGCACGGCGAAGATGAAGTTTAGCCATCACGGTGCCAACCATCCGGTGCAGGATCTGGCTAGTAGTGCGGTGATGATCACCAGTCAGAACCACGGTTTTGCCGTGGATGAGGCCAGTCTGCCTGACCATCTCAAGGCGACCCATCGCTCCCTGTTTGATGGCTCTTTGCAGGGCATTGAGCGTACCGACTGTCCGGCCTTCGGCTTTCAGGGTCATCCCGAGGCCAGTCCCGGTCCCCATGACGTTGCGCCCCTGTTTGACCACTTTATGGTCCTCATCAACGGCCAGACCGCCTAACCCAGCACCGCTCAGACCATGCCAAAAAGAACAGACATCCAAACCATTCTCATCATCGGCGCTGGCCCCATCGTCATCGGTCAGGCCTGCGAGTTCGATTACTCCGGTGCCCAGGCCTGCAAGGCGTTGCGGGAAGAGGGCTACCGGGTGGTGCTAGTGAACTCCAACCCGGCCACCATCATGACCGACCCGGAGATCGCCGACGCCACCTATATCGAGCCGATCAACTGGCGCACCCTGGCGCGTATCATCGAACATGAGCGTCCCGATGTGCTGCTGCCAACCATGGGTGGTCAGACCGCGCTGAACTGCGCCCTGGATCTGGTGCGTGAAGGGGTGCTGGAACAATATGGCGTGGAGATGATCGGCGCCAGTCGGGATGCCATCGACAAGGCCGAGGACCGCGACCAGTTCCGCAAGGCGATGACCAAGATCGGCCTGGATATGCCACGCTCGGCCATTGCCCACAGTCTGGAAGAGGCCCAGCAGGTGCAGGCCTCCATCGGCTATCCCACCATCATCCGGCCCTCCTTTACCCTGGGCGGCAGCGGTGGTGGCATCGCCTACAACCAGGAGGAGTTCGTCGAGATCTGCAAGCGCGGCCTGGATCTCTCGCCCACCAAGGAGCTGCTGATCGAGGAGTCGATCCTGGGTTGGAAAGAGTATGAGATGGAGGTGGTGCGGGACCACAAGGACAACTGCATCATCATCTGCTCCATCGAAAATCTGGACCCCATGGGGGTGCATACCGGTGACTCCATCACCGTGGCCCCGGCCCAGACCCTGACCGACAAGGAGTATCAGATCATGCGCGACGCCTCTTTGGCGGTGTTGCGTGAGATCGGGGTGGATACCGGCGGCTCCAATGTGCAGTTTGCCATCAATCCCGAAGACGGGCGCATGATCATCATCGAGATGAATCCCCGCGTCTCCCGCTCCTCGGCGCTGGCCTCCAAAGCGACCGGCTTCCCCATCGCCAAGGTGGCGGCCAAGCTGGCGGTGGGTTACACCCTGGATGAGTTGCAGAACGACATCACCGGCGGCGCGACCCCGGCCTCGTTCGAGCCCAGCATCGACTATGTGGTTACCAAGATCCCCCGCTTCGCCTTCGAGAAGTTCCCCCAGGCCGACGACCGTCTCACCACCCAGATGAAATCGGTGGGCGAGGTCATGGCCATCGGCCGCACCTTGCAGGAGTCGCTGCAAAAGGCGATCCGTGGGCTGGAGAACGGTCATGCCGGTCTGGATGAGATCCTGGACCTGACACAGGAGGATGCCCGCGAGCGGGTGCGCCATGAACTGCGGATGCCGGGGCCGAACCGTCTCTTCTACCTGGCCGATGCCTTCCGTCTGGGTTGCACCCGGGAGGAGATCTTCGATATCTGCCACATCGATCCCTGGTTCCTGGCCCAGATTGAAGATCTGATCGCCACTGAGGCGGAGGTTCGCGGCCAGAGTCTGACCGATCTGGATGCCGATCAACTGCGGCAACTGAAGCGCAAGGGCTTCTCCGACCGGCGTCTGGCTCAGCTGATGCGGGTGCAGGAAGCCGCGGTGCGCGAGCGCCGTTGGTCACTCTCCGTGCGCCCGGTGTTCAAGCGGGTGGATACCTGTGCCGCCGAGTTTGCCACCAGCACCGCCTATCTCTACTCCACCTATGAGGAGGAGTGCGAGGCTGTCCCCACCAGCCGCGACAAGATCATGGTGCTGGGCGGTGGCCCCAACCGCATCGGTCAGGGGATTGAGTTCGATTACTGCTGCGTCCATGCGGCCCTGGCCATGCGCGAGGATGGCTACGAGACCATCATGGTCAACTGCAACCCGGAGACCGTCTCCACCGATTACGACACCTCCGATCGGCTCTATTTCGAGCCGGTGACCCTGGAGGATGTGCTGGAGATCATCGCCAAAGAGCAGCCCAAGGGCGTCATCGTCCAGTACGGTGGCCAGACCCCGCTGAAGCTGGCCCGTGCGCTGGAGGCGTCTGGCGCCAACATCATCGGCACCTCACCGGATTCCATCGATGCTGCCGAGGATCGGGAACGGTTCCAGCAGATGGTGGATAAGCTGGGGCTGATGCAGCCGCCCAACCGCATCGCCGTCGAGACCGAACAGGCAGTGATCCGGGCCGAAGAGATCGGCTATCCCCTGGTGGTGCGTCCCTCCTATGTGTTGGGTGGTCGCGCCATGGAGATCGTTTACGAAGAGAGTGATCTGCGGCGCTATATGAACGAGGCGGTGAGCGTCTCCAACGACTCACCGGTTCTGCTGGACCGATTCCTGGATGATGCCATCGAGGTCGATATCGATGCCATCTGCGATGGTGAGCAGGTGCTGATCGGCGGCATCATGGAACACATCGAACGCGCCGGGGTGCACTCCGGTGATTCTGCCTGTTCGTTACCCCCCTATACCCTGAGCCCGGCGTTGCAGGATCGGATGCGGGAACAGATCCGCAAGATGGCCCTGGAACTGGGCGTGATCGGGCTGATGAACACCCAGTTCGCCATCAAGGGCGATGATATCTACCTGCTGGAGGTCAATCCCCGCGCCTCGCGCACCGTGCCCTTCGTCTCCAAAGCCATTGGCGTACCGCTGGCCAAGGTGGCCGCCCGCTGCATGGCCGGGCGCAGTCTGGCAGAGCAGGGCGTGGTGCGGGAGGTGATTCCACGTCACTTCTCGGTCAAAGAGGCGGTCTTCCCCTTCATCAAATTCCCCGGCGTGGATACGGTGCTGGGGCCGGAGATGAAATCGACCGGCGAGGTGATGGGCATCAGCGACAGCTTTGGCGAGGCCTTTGCCAAGGCCGTCGAGGCCGTGGGCATCGATCTGCCCAAGGGCGGCAAGGCCCTGCTCAGCGTGCGCGATGCCGACAAAAGCCGGGCGGCCATGGTGGCCCGGGATCTCAGTGAACTGGGGTTCAAACTCTATGGCACCCATGGCACGGCGGATGCAATTCGCGAGGCCGGCCTGGAGTGCGAGGGCATCAATAAGGTGAATCAGGGCCGGCCCCATGTGGTGGATATGATCAAGAACGATGAGTTCAGCCTCATCATCAATACCACCGAGGGCAAACAGGCGATCGCAGACTCTGCGGAGATTCGTCGCTCCGCCTTGCGCCACAAGGTCTACCACGCCACCACCATCTCCGGTGCCGAGGCGACCTGCATGGCCATGCATCGGAAAGAGTCCACGGCAGTGCGTCGTTTGCAGGATCTTTCCCTTGAAAATCGCTGAAAAGCCCCTATCTCTGACTGTTCATTGAAAAAAGATGTAACTGAGGATTCCCTGGATGACTAAGGTGCCCTTAACTCTGCGTGGTGCAGAAAAGCTGCGTGAAGAACTGAATGAACTCAAGACCGTGGCCCGACCCCGCGTCATTCAGGATATTGCCGAGGCACGGGAACACGGTGATCTCAAGGAGAATGCCGAATACCACGCCGCCCGTGAGCAGCAGGGCTTTATCGAAGGCCGCATCCAGGATATCGAGGGCAAGCTCTCCAATGCCCAGATCATCGATGTGAAGTCGCTGAATGCGGGTGGCAAGGTGGTGTTTGGCGCCACCGTGGACGTGGAGGATCTGGAGAGTGGCGAATCCCACACCTACCAGATCGTGGGTGAAGATGAGGCTGATATCAAGGCGGGCCTCATCTCTATCAGTTCTCCGGTTGCCAGAGCCCTGATCGGCAAACAAGAAGGCGACGAGGTTTTGCTCCGTGCGCCAGGTGGTGACCGGGAACTGGAAATCATCGAAGTACGTTACGAATAGGTTTCGATGCTCAGCCCGGCCCCTGGGCAAAGTCAGGGTAGTTCAATCCGTGGTTTTTGCAGATTGCGCCGAAAGAAGATGGCCACATGGCCGATGCGGTGGATGAATTCGGCCTGACAGGCCTTGGCAATGGTCGCGATCATCGTGTCCCGCTCTTCACGTTCTCCCGCATTGACCTTGACCTTGATGAGCTCGTGGTGCTCCAGCGCCAGATTGATCTCATTCAGTACTGCCTCGCTGAGGCCATGCTGGCCAATGAGTACGACGGGTTTGAGGTGATGGGCCTGAGCCTTGAGGGCACGTTTCTGGGGTTCGGTAAGGGAAATAGAGGGAGACATGGTGCTCATCGGTTGGCGAGTTAAAGATTGAGCGATTCTACGTGGAACCGTGCAGATGGCAAAGACAGGCAGCAGTAAACGTTGGCTCAAGCGGCATTTCAACGACCCCTATGTGCAACGGGCACAGCGGGAGGGGTATCGCTCGCGGGCGGCCTTCAAGCTGTTGGAAATTCAGGAGAAGGATCGACTGATCAGACCCGGCATGTGCCTGGTGGACCTGGGTGCGGCCCCCGGGGGCTGGAGCCAGGTGGCCGCCCGGCTGGTAGGGTTGAAGGGGATGGTGGTGGCCATGGATGTGCTGCCCATGGACAGCATGGCCGGGGTGAGCTTTGTCCAGGGGGATTTTCGCGAGGATGCGGTGCTGGCCGAACTGGATAATCTCCTTGGAGATTCTGTGGTAGATCTTGTGATTTCCGATATGCTGCCCAATGTTACCGGGGTGGCAGCAGTGGATCAGCCCCGATCCATCTATCTGTGTGAGCTGGCCCTGGAGTTTGCCCGAGACCGCCTGAAACCTGGCGGTGCCTTTTTGGTCAAAATCCTCCAGGGTGAGGGATTCGATCCCTATTTGCAGTCGATGCGGGCACTTTTTACCAGGGTGGTGACCCGTAAGCCTGCGGCCTCACGGGGGATCAGTCGGGAGGTCTATCTGTTGGGGCAGGGCAAAAAAACCAGCTAGACAAAGGCGTTAAATTCGGCGACCTTCTAGCGTGGTAGTATAATCGGTAACTTTGACGCAACCAGCCGTGAGGGCAGGGTTTTGAGCGATTTGGCAAAAAATATCATTCTTTGGATCGTCATCGCCGTGGTGCTGATGTCGGTTTTCAATAACTTTTCATCTCAGTCATCCCGTACGCAAAAGGTGTCCTATTCGCAGTTCCTGCAAGAGGTGAAGCAGGGAACGGTGAAAAAGGTGGAGTTGCAGGGCAATGACATCCTCGCCTTCACCGAGGGCGGCGCCAGTTTCAACACCTATAACCCCGATGACAGGGGGCTGGTTGGTGATCTGCTCAATGCCGGGGTGGAGATCAAAACCGGCCCGCCGGAGGAGCGCAGCTTCCTGGCTTCACTCTTCATCAACTGGTTCCCGCTGTTCATCTTCATTGGCCTCTGGATCTTCTTCATGCGTCAGATGCAGGGCGGTGGCGGTGGCCGGGGTGCCATGTCTTTCGGCAAGAGCCGTGCCCGTATGTTGTCCGAGGACCAGGTCAAGGTCACCTTCAGCGATGTCGCCGGGGTAGAGGAGGCCAAGGAGGATGTCTCCGAGATGGTCGAGTTTCTCAAGGATCCCTCCAAGTTTCAGAAACTGGGTGGCAAGATTCCCCGTGGTGCCCTCATGGTGGGCTCCCCCGGTACGGGTAAGACCCTGCTGGCCCGAGCCATTGCCGGTGAGGCCAAGGTGCCTTTCTTCAGCATCTCCGGTTCGGACTTTGTGGAGATGTTCGTGGGGGTCGGCGCCTCGCGGGTGCGCGACATGTTCGAGCAGGCGAAGAAGCACGCCCCCTGTATCATCTTCATCGATGAGATCGATGCCGTGGGACGCCACCGTGGTGCAGGTCTCGGCGGTGGTCACGACGAGCGCGAACAGACCCTGAACCAGTTGCTGGTGGAGATGGATGGTTTCGAAGGCAACGAGGGTGTCATCGTCATTGCGGCCACCAACCGTCCCGACGTGCTGGATCCCGCCCTGTTGCGTCCTGGCCGTTTCGATCGTCAGGTGGTGGTGCCGCTGCCCGATGTGCGCGGACGCGAGAAGATTCTCAAGGTACACATGCGCAAGGTACCCATTGCTGATGACGTGAAGCCTTCGCTCATCGCCCGCGGTTCACCGGGTTTTTCCGGTGCCGATCTGGCCAATCTGGTCAACGAGGCCGCACTCTTTGCCGCCCGTGGTGATAAACACATGGTCTCGATGCAGGATTTCGAACGGGCCAAGGACAAGATCATGATGGGCACCGAACGGCGCTCCATGGTGATGTCTGAGGCCGAAAAGAAGATGACGGCCTACCACGAGGCCGGCCATGCCATCGTTGGCCGCTTGGTGCCCGAACATGATCCGGTACACAAGGTCACCATCATTCCCCGTGGACGTGCTTTGGGCGTGACCATGTATCTGCCTGAGGAGGATCGTTACTCCGAGAGCAAGTTGCGGTTGGAAAGCCGCATCTCCAGCACCTTTGGTGGGCGTATTGCGGAAGAGCTGATCTTCGGTGCCGACCATGTGAGCACCGGTGCTACCAGTGACATTCAGCATGCCACCAACATCGCCCGGAATATGGTCACCAAGTGGGGGTTGTCCGAAAAACTGGGTCCGCTGCTCTATGCCGAAGATGAAGAAGAGGTCTTTTTGGGTCGTTCAGTGACCCAGCACAAGAACGTTTCCGATGAGACGGCCCGTATCATCGATGAGGAGATCCGCGCTTTCATCGATCACAACTATGACCGGGCGAAAGATATCCTGGTGGCACATATGGACAAGCTGCATGCCATGGCCGATGCCCTGATCAAATACGAGACCATCGACAGCGATCAGATTGATGACATCATGTCTGGCCGCGATCCCCGTCCACCGGCGGACTGGGACGATGAGGCTGGCAATGGCAAGGCCCGTCGTGACAACGAAGAGAAAGCCGCCAGCGATGAGGAACCCAAGGATAGCGGTGATACCTCCATCGGTGGACCCGTCAATCAGCATTGATTAACGGACTGAATTGCCGGGGGCGCCCTTTGGATGTGGGGCGACCTCTGGTGATGGGCATCCTCAACGTCACCCCGGACTCCTTTTCCGATGGCGGTTGTTTTCTTTCGCTCGAGCAGGCCCTGACCCAGGCCCGGCGCATGGCAGCCGACGGCGCCGATCTGCTCGATATCGGCGGTGAGTCCACCCGACCTGGTGCCGCTGAGGTGTCGGTGCAGCAGGAACTGGATCGCGTCATTCCCCTGATTGAGACGCTCTCTGCCGAATTGCCGATTCCCCTCTCTGTCGATACCAGCAAGCCCGAGGTGATGCTGGCGGCCGTGGCAGCGGGTGCCGGCTTGATCAATGATGTCTACGCCCTGCGCCGCCCCGGTGCCCTGCAAGTGGCAGCAGCGCTGGATGTCCCGGTTTGCCTCATGCACATGCAGGGCGAGCCCCGGACCATGCAGGCAGATCCCAGCTATGAGGATGTTCTGGCAGAGGTCAGCGTTTTTTTTCGCCAGCGAATGGCAGATTGTGAAGAGGCGGGTATCCCGGCAGAGCGAATCGTGCTGGACCCGGGGTTTGGCTTTGGTAAGACCTTGGCGCATAACCTGAGCCTGTTACAGGGTTTGAATCGCTTTGTCGCATTGGGCCGACCCTTGCTGGTGGGTCTGTCACGCAAGTCCATGATCGGTGCCTTGCTGGGCGATGTCCCGGTCCCCGAGCGGCTGATTGGCAGTGTCAGTGCGGCACTTTTGGCCTGGCAACAGGGGGCCAGTTTCTTTCGGGTGCATGATGTGAAAGAGACGGTACAGGCATTTCGTCTTGCTCAGGCCGTAGCAGGTTTTCAGGATTTAGATAATGAACATGTCGCGTAAATACTTTGGCACCGATGGCATCCGCGGCCACGTGGGTGATGACCGGATCAATCCCGAGTTTATCCTGCGCCTGGGATGGGCTGCAGGCCGGGTTTTGAGCCAAGGGATAGACGGCAAGATTTTGATTGGAAAGGATACCCGTATCTCCGGTTACATGTTCGAATCGGCGCTGGAGGCGGGCCTGGCTGCCGCCGGGGTCAATACCCATCTGCTCGGCCCCATGCCGACGCCAGGCGTGGCCTACCTGACCCGCACCTTCCATGCCCAGGCGGGTATCGTCATCAGCGCCTCCCACAACCCCCATCACGACAATGGCATTAAATTCTTCTCCGCCACCGGTTCAAAACTGTCGGATGAGATGGAACTGGCCATCGAAGCCGAGCTGGACAAACCGTTGAAAACTGTGGATTCCCAGCGTCTTGGCAAGGCCTATCGCATCACGGATGCCGCTGGCCGCTATATCGAATTCTGCAAAAGCACCGTCCCCATGGCCACCAACTTCAAAGGGATGAAGATCGTACTGGATTGCGCCAATGGGGCCGCCTACGATATTGCTCCCCACGTCTTTACCGAAATGGGGGCCGAGGTCAGCTGTATCGGTGATAAGCCCAATGGCATCAACATCAACGATGGTGTCGGCTCCACTCATCTGGAACCCCTGCGTGTGGCGGTGTTGAAACAAGGGGCCGATCTGGGGATCGCCTTCGATGGGGATGCCGACCGCGTGCTGATGGTCGATGCCAGTGGCCGCGTGGTGGATGGAGATCAGCTGCTCTACATCATCGCCTGTGCCCGGCAGGCCCGCAATCGGTTGCAGGGCCCTGTGGTGGGTACCCTCATGACCAACCTCGGTCTGGAACATGCACTGATCAAGCAAGGCATCAGCTTGGAACGGGTGGGCGTGGGTGACCGCTATATCATGGAACGTCTCACTGCCAATGATGGGACCCTGGGCGGCGAGCCCTCGGGGCACATCATCTGCCTCGATCGCACCACCACAGGCGACGGTATTGTCTCTGCCTTGCAGGTGCTGGATGCCATGCGCCAGACGGGCATGGATCTGTCCGAGTTTCTGGCCCCTTTGCGCTTATATCCACAACGCCTGGTGAATGTCCGCCTGAAATCCAGAGAAGGCATTCTGGATCATCCGCGGGTGACAGCAGCCGTAGCCGATGCCGAAAAGGCGCTGGGTAACAGTGGCCGCATCCTGTTGCGTCTGTCTGGCACCGAGCCCCTGGTGCGCGTCATGGTCGAGGGCAGGGAAGAGGAGCAGGTCCTGGCTTTGGCAGAACGTTTGGGGGATGAGGTCAGGGCTGTGGGCGGTTGTTAGTGCTGTGGCTTTAGTGGGCTGGATTGCCAAAAGGGGCTGGTGCAGCCACACTCGTCCCAGAGTCGCCCTGATAGGAGATGTCGTATATGAATGAGCCTGCCCATCGTCATGCCCAATACAAGGATCTCTTCGATCTGCCCGAAAACCTGGTTGGTGAGATTCTCAATGGTGAACTCCATGTACATCCTCGTCCGGCACCGCGCCACGCCCAGGCCTATTCAGGGTTAGGAGGGAACCTTTGGAATCCATTCAGCAAAGGCGCAGGCGGCCCTGGTGGCTGGTGGATCCTGGACGAGCCGGAACTGCACCTGGGGGCGGATGTGCTGGTGCCGGATCTGGCCGGTTGGCGTCGGGAACGGATGCCAGCCCTGCCGGAGACCGCCTGGTTCGAGCTGGCTCCGGACTGGGCCTGCGAGATCCTCTCGCCCTCCACCGCCCGTACCGATCGCCTGTTGAAAATGGCCATCTATGCTCGAGAAGGTATCCCGCATTTTTGGCTGGTGGACCCCGATGCCCGTACCCTGGAGGTCTATGCCCTGCAGAATGATGGCCACTGGCTGCTGCTGGCCACGCTGGCGGATGACGCCGAGGTGCGCCAGCCGCCTTTCGATGCCATCGGTTTTTCCCTGGGCGACCTCTGGGGGTGAGAAGTTGTGCCAATCCCAAAAGGAAAGGGTGTAGCGTGTCGGCAGATGCCTGGCTCCTATGCGCTCGGTCAGGCGCAGCCGGGTGAAACACAGGTGAACGAACTCTCTCTTGATGATTAAACAAATAAAATCATATCATTAGA
>JBNKLG010000064.1:0-7024 GCA_050292235.1 Sedimenticolaceae bacterium
CCGAATTACAAGCGCTGCCGGTGAGTGGGGGGCTTAAGTTAATGGCATTGAGGTTAAAGCGGCCGGAACGGCAGAATCTGCCATTCCGTTACTCGTTCACCAATGCCGAAAGAATACGGTTTAATTTTTAATAAACACAAACCCCATTCTTACCTGCATTTTTTGCCGCATAAAGGGCAGCATCGGCGTGGGAGATATAGTCTTCGATACGCAAGCCCTTTTTCGGAACAGCTGAATAGACGCCGACGCTTATGGTAACGAACGAGTATTCAGATTTTTCATGGGGCAAAGATAGGGCCGCAATCTGATCAACGGCCTTTTTTGCGACATGTTGAGCCTCAGTTTTATTCATGGAGGGAAACATGAGGCAAAACTCCTCACCACCATAGCGTGCAACCAGATCACCCGCCCTTCGCGCAAAACCACTCAAGGCCTGCGCAATTTTGACAAGACAGGCATCTCCCGCTGGATGTCCGTAGTGATCATTAAATGATTTAAAAGAGTCCACATCTATCAATAAAATCGAAATTTCAGTGTTATTTCGTCTTGCCCGCTTAAACTCTTCGGTGAAGCAATGATCGAAGTGTCTTCGATTTGATAATCCAGTGAGCCAATCTGTGTTGGACAAACCTTGCAGTTTTTCGTTGACCACCTCCAGCTCTCTGGTTTTTCTCGAGACATCCAACAAGCTGAGGGATAATTTTCTGTTGAGGCGCACAATATAGAGGGTAACAAGAAGACCCAGGATAAGCAGTACAAAAGATGCCGCCAATACCTGGTATACCCATAGCGGGAGCCCGTCATCAATCTCAAACAAAAAACCATCCATCGAATAATCCGGCTGCAGTTCACCCGCTTCCACAAAGACGTCTCCAATATGCCTCCAGCGGCTACTGCTCATATACCCTATCTCGACAATGCCATCCCCGAGGAGATTAAGGGTCGCTTGCGACTCGAAGCTTAATGCCAGCCGGTCCCTCTTGACATGGTACTTCGACAAGATGATATCGATAACCTCATCTGGGTGGAGACGCGCATATTCCCATCCCCTCTTCAGGGCGTCACGCATCTTTTTCACAACATCTGGATGCAGAACAGCGAACTGCCGCGAGGTAAACAAGGTATCACCATAAAAATCGATATCAAGATCCCGAGGATTGAAGATCTGGTAAGGGATATTCAATCCTGTTGCATCATAGGGTTCGACAGAGACATATGCCGTTGCAGCATCGATACCACCTGGCTGACCACTGGACAAACTGGCTATGTTACCCGTATGTGGCACCCTATTGATCTGTGTCAGATCCACTCCGGACAACTTCAGATAGGCAATCAACTCGGCAGCATGGATCTCTCCCATCAGGGTCCGACCTTGAAGGTCTTTGACGCTGACAATGCCCTTATCACGCCGGGCAAGAATCACAAAAGGTGACCGCTGAAATATGGCACTTACCGCAA
The DNA here is from genome assembly GCA_050292235.1 of Sedimenticolaceae bacterium. Lineage (GTDB taxonomy): Bacteria > Pseudomonadota > Gammaproteobacteria > Chromatiales > Chromatiaceae > JBNKLG01. The sequence goes on from JBNKLG010000064.1 coordinate 1,459, forward strand.
CAACCGGCCTGCCTTTATTGAAATCGATGATCAGCGTTGAATTGCCAACACCAAACTCAGCACCACCACTTTCGACCACCTGGGTGGGATCGATTGATGGCCCCCCCTCAATCAGCTCGACCTCCAACCCGGCCTCTTGAAAGTAGCCTTTCTCTCTTGCTGCATAGAAACCCGCAAATTGAAACTGATGAAACCATTTGAGCTGGACGCGTACAGGCGTCAGTTTTTCATTTTTCTGCTCATCATCTGCAATCGCTGCTGTGGAAAAGGTCAGCGCAGAGGCAAGAAAACAACAGGCCAACAAGAAGCAGAGGCCGTATGCTTTTCTATACAAACCGGGGGCAGACTTGGCGGATATGTTCATCATCAAAGGCTTTTACGATCACCGCACAGACTCAATTCAATATCATTTTAACCCGGTCTCCATGGCTCACTTTGGGGGTTGATGATGCCTTTTCATCCGAGGAATGGACAAATGACCAGGTGCGGGTAATATCCAGAACATCGTAATTTCGCCTCATCTCCAAAGGAAAGGGCGCAAACGGGGCTGCCTGTTGAACGATTTGTTTGACGGCATCATCAAGAATTTTATGGCCAGAAGATCGGCCGATTTCAACCGAGTGGAGAGCACCATCAGAGGCAATACTGACCGTCACAGTGACAGTACCATCCACCGCCCCTTGCACAACCTTTGAATAATATCGAGTGCCTACCCGTTCAATCCTTTTGCTCCATACCTCCAGATAGCGTGCAATGTGGGGATGTTTTCTTGCGTAAGCGGTAGAGGATGCCATTGTCGGACCAGTATCGAAACCCGATCTCTCTCCAGCCCTGGTAGGGTCAAACACCCTAAGTCTATTGAGCCACGGAATCAGAGCCCCGACATCCAAACCAGGTATCAGAACCTGCTGATCCGCAGGCTCCGCTGCAACAGTAGCGGTGGATACCAGCACAAAGAGAACCACAGCCATTTGGCTGGCCCAACTTGACACACCCATGTGTAGCAATCTCCTATCAGATATTAAGACCATGCTGGATTATACGTCTTTGTTCCAGTGGCACGCCCTGACCGCTTCTACCCAGCCATGCCCACCCGAGACCAGGTCTTTGAAGCGCTGATTTCATGAGCATGAGGGGCAGAATCCATTGACTTGACCGACTGGTCTACTATAATTGCCCCCATGAACCTGTCCACAGACACCAAAGCCCGCATCCTCGCCACCGCCCGCGAGCTGTTCCACAGCCGCAGCTATGCCGATGTCGGCATCAAAGAGATCTGTACCCTGGCTGAGGTGCAAAAGGGCAGCTTCTATCATTTCTACCCCTCCAAGCAGGATCTGGTGATGGCGGTAATTGATGACATGGCTGATGACTGGGCGCACGGTTTTGTTGCCGAGGCCTTTGATCAGACCCTGCCGCCCATGGAACGCTTGGATTATATGGTGGATGCAGCTTATTACTGGCAAAAGGCCGCCAAGGATCTCGAAGGCAGGATGCCAGGCTGTTTGTTCGGCAACCTCGCCCTGGAAATCAGCACCCGGGATGAGGTGATTCGCGCCAAAATCAATGCCGTTTTCACCATGGCCAGCACCCGCTTTCATCAAACCCTGGACGAGGCGGTGCAGCAGGGTGCTATTCCACCCTTGGATGCAGAGAAAACGGCCTCAGCCATGCTGGCCTTTTTGGAGGGCGTCATCCTGCTGGCCAAATCCCGTAATGACCCGGATGTGGTTTTGGCCCTGGGGCCAGCGATCAAGACCATCCGTATCGAGTTGAAACACTGATCCCATGTTGGCCTTCTCTGCCTGCGCGTGGAAAGCCAATTTTCTTTGGCCAACAGCGCCATTTTTTTACCTCGAAATTTGACCGACCGGTCATCTTTAGCCCACAAACCCAAGGAGTAAACCCCATGCAAACCTCACATCAAATCGACACCAGCGGCATGAATTGCCCCCTGCCCATTCTCAAGACCAAAAAGGCCATCGCCGGCCTCTCATCAGGCGAAGTACTGCAAATCACCTCAACTGACCCAGGCTCCGTCAAAGACCTGGATGCCTTCTGTATCCAGACCGGACACCAGATGCTCTCCAACCAGGAGATCAATGGAAAATTTATTTTTCAGATCAAAAAGGCCTAAGCCACAACCCCTTTCCCAACAAGGAGATTCAGACATGAGCGCAACCGCCACACCAATCATCACCCCGGAAAACGACCTCAACACCTGGTTTGATCAACGGTTCGAGGAAAAAATGGCCGAGCGTGAAGCGGCTCATACCTCAGCCATGACCATCATCGCCACCAAAGGCACCCTGGATATGGCCTATCCACCCTTCATCCTGGCCTCTACAGCTGCCGCACTCGGTTGGGATGTCTCCATCTTTTTCACCTTCTACGGCCTTAGCCTGTTAAAAAAAGAGCTGGATCTCAAGGTCAGCCCACTTGGCAACCCTGCCATGCCAATGAAAATGCCCCAGGGGCCAAGCTGGATCAAAGGCAAAGAGCTGCCGATTCCCACCGCAGTGATGTCCCTGATGCCGGGGTTTGAGCGCATGGCCACCCAGATGATGGAAAAGACCGTCGATCAAAAGGGGGTGGCGAGGATTGAGGAACTCCGCAGTCTCTGCATTGAGGCCGAGGTCAGCCTCATCGCCTGCCAAATGACCGTCGATCTGTTCGATTACGACCCGGATGATTTTATTCCGGAGGTTGAGGAATGGGTGGGTGCCGCCAGCTTTCTGCCACGGGCGCAAAAGGCCGAAGTCAATCTTTTCGTATGAGAACCAAGTGGATGGCCTTGCGCCATCCACGGGAAAAACAGCTAGACCTCGCCCTTACCTCCCAGTATCCGTTTCATGGTGGCATCCTTGTCTACAAAGTGGTGCTTATAGGCCCCAACGACATGCAGCACCACAGCAGCAATGAGGACGCTACCGCCCAGCTCGTGTATCTCATGGCCCAGATGTGCCAAAGAGCCGTTCAATGGCAGCACCTTGCCAGGGTTGGCCGGGTCGGGATTGGCGGCCACCAGATCCAGGCCGAAGAGGGCCACCCCATGACCACCCATGGCGGACATCACGAAGCCGGAAAGGGGCATCAGCACCGTACCCATCAACAACAGATAGTGGACGCTCTTTGCCAACAGTTTCTCCCACTGGGCATAATCGCCAACCGCTGGCGGCCAGCCCTGTTTGATGCGCCAGATAATGCGCAACAGGGCAAAAGCAAAGAGCAAAACACCAAAGGATTTGTGCCAGGGATAAAGCGCAAAGGTCTTGGTCTCTCCCATATAGAGGCCGATGACCAATAGCAGAATCATCATGATACCGACCAGCCAGTGCAACAGAATCGTCGTCAAAGTGAGTTGTTGTTTGGTCTCTCTTTTCATCATGTCTCCTCCAACAAAATCTAATCGTTTTTGTTATAAGAAATTGATTTTAAATCATAAAAACAAGTCATCATTCAGTCACATGGATATAAAGGCAGACACATTTCATATCCCTATCCCACACAATCTACTCTCAAGCCAACTTCAATTCTGCGATCAGAGCAAACAAATCAAGTATATCGGGTCTAGTATTCTATATTTACCCCAGAATTATGCATTTTTTGCCTAATTGAGCCTGAAACATAAGGGACACTATGACCGCTCAATGCTCAGCCAAAATTCGCTCAATATTCTGCCTGATGCTGTGGCTGATCCTGACGCCGGCCTGGTCGTTCGCCGCTGACATGGGGTTTCTCAAGCTTCTTACCCAAGAAGAAAGGACCTGGATCGACACACACCAACAGATTTCGGTGGGTATTGATGCCCATTGGCCGCCCATCGATTTCATCGATCAGGAAAAACGCCACCGGGGGATATCCGCTGATTATCTGGGACTGCTGGAAGAGTACACCGGGATTCATTTCGTCCCCGAAAGCGGCCACAGCTGGAAACAGATGCTGCAGATGGCAAAAGAGCGCAAGATCGATATGGTAGCCAATCTGGCCCGGAATCCACAGCGCGAGAAAACCTGGCTTTTTTCCAACCCCTACTACTGGTCACCCTACGTCATCGTCACCCGGAAAGGCAGCGATGGGATTCAGGGTCTTCAGCAACTCCATGGTAAAAAAGTGGCCATTGAAAAAGGCTATAACCTGCAAAGCCGCCTGGCAGCGGAGCACCCGGAGATAGAGCTGGTACTGGTGAACGATACCCAGACGGCATTACAGGCCGTATCACGGGAGAATGCCGATGCCTATATTGGCAACCAAACACCCATCTTCTTTTTAATGGAGAAAAATCGCCTCACCAACCTCAAAGTGGCTGCCGATTCCGGCTACCCCAACAGCGAACTCCATTTTGCCGTACGAAGCGACTGGCCAGAATTACAATCCATTCTCAACAAAGCGCTGGGCTACCTTCCTCAAGAGACCTCTCGCGCTATCGAACGCAGTTGGTTGGGGTTTGATGCCAATATGCCCGCTGGGCCAAGGTTTTCGACTCTCCACCTCAGCCCCGAGGAGCGCGCCTGGCTGCAACAGCACAAACCATTGCTAATTGGCGTTATGGACAGCTGGCCACCTCTCGATTTTGTCGATGACCAAGGCGTCGCAAAAGGAATCGGTCTTGATTTCATCGAGGCGGTCAACGCCCGTCTGGACGGAGCCCTGAAACCCTTACCAGGAGAGTGGTCAAGAATCTACCGAGATGCAGCCGATCAGCGCCTGGACCTCATTATGGATATCTCCCAGACTCCGGAGCGGGAGCAGTTTTTCCTGTTCACAAGGCCCTATCTCAGCATTCCCCACGTCATCATCGCCCGCGACAACACGCCCTTTCTGGCCTCAGAGGAGGACCTCAAGGGCAAAACCCTGGCGTTGGAGGAGGGTTTCGTCAATGTGGCCTATTTCCGACAGCAACACCCAGAGATCGCACTAAAACGCTATGCCAATACCCAGTTGGCGCTGGAGGCCGTCTCTCGTGGTGAAGCCGATGCCTACGTCGGCAATCGTGTGACCGCCCTCTACCAGATCGAAACCAACTTCATTTCCAATCTGGCCATCCATGGTCGATTACAAAAACCGGTTTCAAACCTGGCTATTGGCGTACGTAAAGAGGCCCCCATTCTCCGTGATATTCTGCAGAAAGCCCTGGACGACATCAGCCGGGACGAACGCCGGGTGATCGTTAACCGCTGGGTGCATCCGGTTAAGGTTCAGCGTTTGGGACACTTACCCATCGCCTTCTCTTCGGAAGAAAAGGCCTGGCTTCAGGCCCACCCCGATATCAACGTTGGTTTCGATGGGGGCTGGCCCCCCATCGATTTCATGGATGAACAGGGTGAGCACCTGGGTATTGCCGCTGACTATTTATCGCTGATTGGAAAACGCCTGGGCGTGACCTTTCATCCTCAACCCAGCGCAAATTTCAAACAGATGCTGCAAAAGGTCATGGATGGAAAGCTCAACGTTGGCGCTACCATTACGCCTAACGAAGAGCGCGCAGAAAAACTGTTGTTCACCCAACCCTTCTTTTATGCGCAGAAGGTCATCATGGCCAAAGAGGAGATGACCGGCTTTCGCA
>JBNKLG010000064.1:7034-16405 GCA_050292235.1 Sedimenticolaceae bacterium
CAAAATCACCGATCTCTATGGCCATCGGGTTGCCATTGAGGACGGTTACTACACCATGCAGTTGCTGCAGCAACACCCACAAATCACACTCATACCCACAGAATCCACGTTGGCTGCTCTGCAAAAGGTCTCCTGGGGTGAGGCAGATGCCTATGTCGGCAATCAGGCTGTCGCCACGTGGCTGCAACGCAAACACCAACTGACCAACCTGAAAATCGTTGGGGACCCTGGCTTTGGCCGGGCCCCGCAAAGTTTTGCGGTTTCAAAAGCCGATCCCGAGTGGAGACCACTGGCTGGGCTGATGGAAAAGGCCATGATCGATATCACGCCAAGTGAACGTCTGGAGATCGAACAGCGCTGGCTCGGCAACGCCAAAACTCAGCAGGCGCTTCCACCGATCACACTGACCCCAGAAGAAAAAGAGTGGCTTCGCCAACACAAAAGTATTCGACTGGCCATCAGTACCGACTGGTCCCCGCTGGAATTCATGGATGACGAAGGCCGCTATCAAGGTATCTCCGCGGATTACGTGAATCTCATCTCCCAACAGCTCAAGATCAACTGGGTGATACCCAAACCTCTGCCCAGAGAGGAGATGGTGAAGGGCCTGAATGACGGCAGCCTGGATGTCGCTCCACTCATCAGCCATACAGAAATCCACCAGGGCCGACTCCTGGTCACCAAGCCCTATCTGGACTTCCCGGTGGTGGTCTTTAACCGTCGCGATGAGCCACTGGTGGGGGGGCTGGATGAACTTGACGGGGAAAGGGTAGCCATTGCCGCCGACAATCCATTGATCCATGAGATCAAAAGTGACCATCCCAACATTATCTTTCAGCCCTACCCCAATGTGGCCGCCGCTTTAAAGGCCGTTGCTGACCACAAGGGAAAAGCCTTTGTGGGTGCCCTTGCGGTTGGCAGTTATGAGATTGCCACACACGCCCTCTCTGATCTTCAGGTGGCCGCTTCAACGCCCTATCACTACCAATTGAGCATGGGAATTCGCAAAGACTGGCCTCTGCTGACCAGCATCCTTCAAAAGGCATTGGATAGCCTGCCCACTGAAGAACGGAATCAGATCTATCGGCACTGGTTAACACTCAAGGTTATCCCTCAAGCCGACTACTCGCTGGTCTGGCGTGCCTTAGGGATTTTTCTGGTCATCTTAACCATTGGCATCATCTGGATTACCCAGATCAAACGAACCAGTCATGCTCTGGCACAGGCCAGTCGAATGAAAGGCGAATTTTTGGCCAACATGAGCCACGAGATTCGCACACCCATGAATGCCATCATCGGCCTCAGCCATCTGCTCAGCAAAACCGAACTCAATGCCAATCAGCAACATTTCACACAACAGTTACAGGCCTCTGCCCAGATGTTGCTGGGCATCATCGACGACATTCTGGATTTTTCAAAGATTGAGGCTGGAAAGGTCAGCATTGAATCCATCCCCTTCAACCTGGAAGAGTTATTCGATAATTTGTCCGCGCTGACCACAGCACGAATTGGCACCAAGCCCATTGAGTTTCTTTTCGACATCGACCCGCTGGCCCCCACACATCTCAAAGGTGACCCTTTCCGAATCAGCCAGATATTAACCAACCTCACCTCCAATGCAGTGAAATTCACCGAGCGGGGCAGCATCATCGTTCGCGTCCTTTTTAAAGAGCAACTGGCATCAGCACTCTGGCTCCGGTTTGAGATTGAAGATACCGGTATCGGCATCAAACCGGACCGCCTCAACAGCCTTTTCGAGGCATTCAGTCAAGAAGACAGCTCCACCACCCGACGTTTTGGCGGTACCGGATTGGGATTATCCATCTGCCAACAACTCTGCACCCTCATGGGAGGACGCATTGGTGCAGAAAGCGAACTGGGCAGAGGCAGCCTTTTCTACTTTGAATTGCCCTTGCGCACCAGTTTTCCCCGTAGCGCCATCGTTCCCACCCATGACCTGAGAGGCCTGAAAGTCCTGGTGGTGGATGACAACCCACCCGCTCTGAACACGTTAAAACAGATGCTGCTCTCCTTCGGCTTCGAGGTCAGTACCGCCACTTCTGGCCAAGGGGCACTTCGTCAGGTTCGCCAACACCCGCAGCCGTTTGACCTCGTCATGCTCGATTGGTGCATGCCGGAAAAGGATGGCATTGAGACGGCCAACCAAATCTGGTCTGAATTTGGAGAGTCCGGCCCCTTAATGATTCTCATGACGGCCTATGGCCGGGAGATTCTGAGCCAGAATATCGGCGATGCCCCCATCGATGGTTTTTTGGTCAAGCCCCTGACCCCCTCGATGGTCTATGACGCCATTGTCCAGGCTCACCAGTCTCGCCATGATGAGACCCACTCCAGTCCGGTTCAACCAATCCAGAAGAGTCTGGAACCGGTCAGTTATCAGGGTCGCGTGCTCCTGGTTGAAGATAACGAAACCAACCAGATGGTAGCCAGAGAGCTGTTGAAACAGATGGGGCTGGATGTCGACTGCGCCTGGAACGGAGAGGAGGCGATTGCCTCCGTGCAAACACAACGGCCAGACCTGATTCTCATGGACATTCAAATGCCCATTTTGGATGGCTATGAGGCCACCAAACGCATTCGTCAACTTGAACAGTGTGCCGATCTACCCATCTACGCCATGACAGCCAGCTCCATGGCGGATGATGCCAGAAAATCCCTAGAATCTGGCATGACCGGTCATCTCACCAAACCGATGAACCCCAACCTGCTGCAACAAATTATTGGCCAGCATCTGAAAGTGGCTGTTCCTTCTGCACCGGACACCGTTGAAGAGCAACCTGCCGAGATGCCTTCCCAGCTGGAGGAGATTGATCTGGAACAGGGAGTAAAACAAGTCGGGGGCAATCGTGATTTCTACTTTAAATTATTGGGGAATTTTGTCCAGAACCACGGCGACTGTGTCACCCGTTTGGAAACCCTGATGGCCGAGGGCAAACTGGATGAGGCCAGACGCGAGGCCCACAGCCTGGTCGGTGTCGGTGCCAACATCGGCGCACTACCCCTATCCGAACAGGCTGCTTTGCTGGAACGTGCCCTGGCTACCGGTGAGAGACCAGACCCCATACTTTTCAGCGCTTTTTCAGCCACCAGCCGTGCGCTTTTTACCAGCCTTAAGCTCGTGCTCAGCCAGGAAACCAGCCGGCCATCGTCGTGGAAAAACGAATCATGAGTCTACCGACCAAAGAAAAATATCATCAACTGCTTTATGAGGAGATCCCGGCTGTTTGTCTGATGCTGGATCAGCATCTGGTGATTCAGGACATCAATCGTTATGGCTGTGAGCAATTGGGCTACCAGTCTGACGAGCTGATTGGCATGCCGGTGGGGAACCTTAGCGTACCGGAAGAGCGCGAGTTTCTGGACCAGAAATTGCGGGAATGCCTGTTTCTGTCAGGGGAGCCCCGACGTTGGGAATGTATGCGACTGCGTAAGGACGGCAGCCGCTATTGGGTCAGAGATACGGTGCGGGTGATCGAAGCAGAAGGTGCACCCCTGGTGGTCATCGCCTGCGAGGACATGACCGAAACCCATTATCTGATCAACGAACTGGAGCGCCTCAGCACCATCGACTCTCTGACTGGCCTGTACAGTCGCCGAAAATTCGATCGCCATCTGGATGAACTCCTCTTCTCCATGCAGGGCGAAAGCAAGGGTCAGCTTCATGTGCTGTTTTTTATCGATCTTGACCAGTTCAAAATGGTCAATGACTCCTGTGGCCATATCTGCGGCGATGAATTGCTGCGTCAGATCACCCAACTGCTCAAACAACAGATTCGCGGCCAGGACGTGCTGGCCCGACTGGGTGGCGATGAATTTGGACTGATCTTGGAATCATGCACCCTGGACGAAGCCTTGGCGGTGGGTGAAAAGATCCTCTCGGCCATCAACCATTTCCATTTCAGCTGGGAGAATCACCTTTTTACGGTCGGGGCCAGCATTGGTGGCATCGTCATCGATGGCCCGGGATACACCGTCGAAACCCTGTTACATCTCGCTGATACGGCCTGCTATGCCGCCAAGGACAAGGGACGTAATCGCATTCAGATGTACGACATCGGTGACCAGGAGCTGAAACGCCGCGGGCGGCTGCAGCAGTGGATCACCCAATTGAATCAGGCACTGGACGATGACCGCTTTCTCCTCTACCAACAGCCCATTCTGCCAATCACTCCCCATTTGATGGGCAATGGACAGACGGCGTACCATGAAATCCTTATCCGTTTACGTGATCCCGACGGCGGCATCATTCTTCCTGGCGCCTTCATCCCTGCAGCCGAGTACTACAATATCTCTCCGCGTATTGATCGCTGGGTAACCCGAACGGTGCTGAATCGTTACCTGGTTAATCCGCCATCGCAATTCACCACCTGCTTCATTAATCTGTCCGGCTTAACCCTAAGTGATCAGCAATTTGTCGCAGAGATCTCTCTGCTGATGAGAGAAACCCAGAACAAGGGTTTCCGTATCTGTTTTGAGATCACCGAAACCGCCGCCATTCGCAATCTGAATTCCGCCCTCTCCTTTATGGACACCTTTCGGGAGCTGGGCTGCCAATTTGCTCTGGACGACTTCGGCAGCGGATTCTCCTCCTTCGGCTATCTCAAAACCCTGCCGGTGGACTACATCAAGATCGATGGCAGCTTTGTGAAAAACATGATCCAAGAACCCTTGGACCTCGCCGTTGTCCGGGCGATTCATGAGGTTGCCGAGGTATTCGGCAAACAAACCATCGCTGAGTTTGTCGAAAACCTGGAGGTCTTAAATGTGCTCAAAGGCCTTGGGATTGATTTTGCACAGGGCTACCATATCCAAAGACCCGCTCCCATGACCGAGGAAGATTCATGAGTCAAGAAAAAGCGCGCATTCTGATCGTTGACGATGAGCCCTTTTACACCGATGTCCTGCAAAATTTATTGCGGGATGAATATGAACTGGCCATTGCCAGCAGTGGAAAAGAGGCACTGGCCCTGGCCAACGCCGTCCCTGAGACCGATCTTATTTTGCTCGACATCATTCTGCCGGACATGAACGGTTTTGATGTCTGTCAACAGCTCAAGAGCAACGCCTCGACCGCACACATCCCCATCATTTTTTTGACGGTAAAAAGCAACGTGGATGACGAGGTTCGCGGGTTTAATCTGGGGGCCGTCGATTACATCACCAAGCCCATGAGCCCACCCATCGTCAAAGCACGAACCCGTACCCACATCAAAATGGTCAAACTGGTCAAGCAGCTGGAGACCATGTTGGATCAACTCAAGGATTAACGGCCAGCGCCACGCCCTCCCGCTCATGACACCCAACCTGGATCAAGCCCGCGATACCCTGCAACGGGTCTTTGGTTACCCGAATTTCCGTCACAACCAGGCCCCTGTCATCGACACCCTGCTGCAGGGCGGGGATGCGCTGGTGTTGATGCCAACCGGTGGGGGCAAGTCGCTCTGTTATCAGATCCCGGCTTTGCTAAGACCCGGTTGCGGCATTGTGGTATCGCCCCTGATCGCCCTGATGCAGGACCAAGTAGATGCCCTGCGCCAATTGGGTATTCGGGGCGCCTTCCTCAACTCCAGCCTTTCACCGGACCAGCAACAGCAAACCGAACAGGCGCTGCTCTCTGGAGACCTGGACCTACTCTACGTCGCCCCGGAACGGCTCTTGCTGGAACGCAGTCTGAAGTTGCTCGAATGCTGCCCCATCGCACTGTTCGCCATCGATGAGGCCCACTGCGTCTCCCAGTGGGGACACGACTTCCGCAAAGAGTATCAGCGGCTCTCGATCCTGCACCAGCGATTCCCCCGGGTGCCGCGCATCGCCCTGACCGCTACCGCCGATCAACGCACCCGGGATGAGATCATCAGCCAACTGAGTCTGGCGTCAGCCAAGACCTTCCTCAACAGCTTTGATCGACCCAACATCCGCTACACCATCGCCGAGGGCCAAAACCACAAACAGCAGCTCTGGCGCTTTTTGCAACAGGAACATCCCCGGGATGCAGGCATCGTCTACTGCCTCTCACGCAAACGCACCGAGGAAATTGCCGCCTGGTTATGCAGCCAGGGGCGCACCGCCCTGCCCTACCACGCCGGACTCAGCGCCAGCCAACGTCAGGAGCACCAGGAGCGTTTCCTGCGGGAAGAGGGCCTCATCATCTGCGCCACCATCGCCTTCGGCATGGGCATCGACAAACCCGATGTACGCTTTGTTGCCCACCTCAACCTGCCCAAGAGCATCGAATCCTACTACCAGGAGACCGGCCGAGCCGGGCGGGACGGTCAGCCTGCCAACGCCTGGATGGCCTATGGCCTGCAGGATGTCATCAGCCTGCGCGAGATGCTGCTGAGCAGCGATGCCGAGGAGCAGTTCAAACGCATCGCCCAGCAAAAGCTGGATGCCATGCTGGGGCTGTGCGAGCTCTCCAGCTGTCGCCGCCAGTCCCTGCTCAGTTATTTCGGCGAAGCCCTGCCCAAACCCTGCGGCAACTGTGACAACTGCCTCCAACCTCCGGAAACCTGGGATGCCCAAGTGGCAGCACAAAAGGCCCTCTCCTGCGTCTTTCGCACCGGGCAGCGTTTTGGGGTGAGCTATCTGATCGATGTTCTGTTGGGCAAAGCGGATGACCGTATCCGTCGCAATGGCCACCATGAGGTCAGCACCTTTGGCATCGGCCAGGAACTCAGCAACGGCGAATGGCGCACCCTCTATCGCCAGCTGTTGGCCCGGGGCTATCTGCAACTGGACAGCGGAGGCCACGGCACCCTGCAGCTATCAGACAGCTGCGGCCCCCTGCTGCGGGGAGAGGAAGCCCTGACCCTGCGCAAAATCACCAAGCTCTCCGGCAAGGACAAAACCAACCGGGCAGACCGCAAAACCAGAGAGGATCTACAAGCCTGGGATCAGGATCTGTTTGAAGCCCTGCGTAGCCTGCGCCTGACATTGGCCAGAGAGCAAGGGGTACCGCCCTATGTCATCTTCCACGACAGCACCCTGCAGAGCATGGCCCGACAGCGGCCCAGCAACCGGGTGCAATTTCAATTCCTACCCGGTGTCGGCGAACGCAAACTGGAACGCTATGGGGATGATTTTTTGGCCGTCATCGCCCAACACCCGCTACCCTCTGGCGTGGACGAACGACTCAGCGACACCGTCAATCAAAGTCTCTACCTGCTGTCTCAGGGACTGGAGATCGAACAGGTTGCCGAACAGAGGGCTCTCAAGGCCAACACCATCTATGGTCATTGTGCCGCCGCCATCGAACTGGGCCTGCTGGAAGCAAAATCGGTCTTGCCGCTGGATGAAGCCGCCTACGCAGAAATTCTCAACGCCATGGAACTGCTGGACTGCTGTGAAGACCCACGAACCGGCCCCTTATTTGAGGCATTGGAAGGCCGTTACGATCACGGTATCCTGCGTTGTGTGTTGGCAGAAGCTTGTGATTGTAAGTAAGGGGTCGTATCTTCCGGGATACGCAATGCAACTTCTGCCACGCCATGGACATGACGGATAAAGACCTAGACGGTATCTGTAAACAACGGAACATCAATCATCATGATAAAAACACTATTTCACATAACGATTATTTTCATACTGTTAACGTCAAAAGCATTTTCATCTCCAATCGAGACCATGAAAATAAAATATGGTTTTTACACGGGCAGTTTCAATGCCCTTAAAAAAACCACCAGCGCCATGGAGCCCATCTTCGTATTCCCATCTATCCCAGGATCGATATTTGGCAACCCGTCCAAACCGGTTTTATTCTCAGGCAAGGCTCATAACAACACCTTAGAAATCCGCCTTCCTAAAAACATTGACGATGTAGCACAAGCATTATCTGAAAAAGGTCTTAGCACCAAGCCGCAAAATACAAAAATCCTAAGACTGGGAACATTCCACGTTAATCCCGAAAAAAACGAGCAACTTGGTGGCGGAGGCTTCGTGGATACGAACACCAATAACCTAATTATTTTAGTGTACGTATCACAAAGTTCACAGATCACCGGGACGCTGGAAGCTGGCGATGAAAAATACATACATGACATCACATTCAAGAAGCCGGGTTGGAACTGGATTGAAACCAAAAAACTCGACGACACGACCTATAGTCTAAAGAATTATTCAGGAGATATAGAAACCATAGAGTTCACTGTCATTGTGGAAGAGGACAAGGCGATATGATGGACTGTCTAAAATAGAAAAGCCCCGCTCAATGACTGATTAAGCGGGGCTTTTCTATAACAGAAACTCTATTCGTTATGAATCAATCGAGTCTGACCCTTTTGATCTTATTTGATCATTAAGTCTAACCCTTTTGATCCGCATCATCTATCACAGTATAATTGCCAGCATCTCTCCATATAGGCTGCAAACCTATTTGCTTTATCAATACTATCAATTACGATATCACCTAAACTAACTACAGACTCGTTGGCATCATAACCATTGACCGGTGTGATATGTTGGACTATGAAATTTACGGGCAATCCGTACTTTGATGAAGAAGCCTCGTCTAGCAAAGCAATCGGGTCACCTTGCTTGGGAAAATTTTGCATCTCCACTTTACCCGAAATAACACCATAAAAACTTCCATCACCAAGGAATACAGACATATCTAAGTATACTTTCATAATCAATAATAACTAAGGCCAGTCAGGCATAACCGGTATTGAAATTGCTAGCACTTCTGTTTTCTCTCTCGACATATCGCAGCCCAATTTATCACCTAAGCCAATCATTGCTAAAATAGCATTTAGTCGCCTTTGCACCTCATCCACATGGCCTAGCCATGTTGTTGATGTCCCTGTGACAGATGCGTGTTAGGCACCGAGTAAGCCAAATTATATAAATTATACGCATCGATACGTAATGCCACTACTTTCGCTTTCAATTCACTTATTGCTTTATTTACAGCTAACTTAAGTTCTCCACAAGGATCGTCAGATGTTGCACATATCCTGCTATAATAGCTCTGTTCTTTTGGCGTCAGCCCCTTAGGTCTAGGAATAGCTGACCCCATGCTAGATGGGTGTAGTGGTGATATGCCATGATGACAACCTAGACACGCATAAAGTCCTATAGGATCAACAAATCCAAGCGGACTCCCCCCCACATACCCATAAGTATTAATCCCACCCTGTAGCCCAATAGGATCACTCTCAATGTATCTCCCGGTGCTTGGGTTGTAATCCCTAAAGTAGTTGTATACCCCCCGATTAGTGGCTCTCTGTTTGTGGTTTTAATACTACCTTCTTTTCAACCCAGTCACTATCACCGGCAGTATGCACTTCCTCTATTTCAATGCCATCTTTAGTTATTGATATAACCTTACCATAGTGCTTGCCAAGGAAGTCTCC
>JBNKLG010000065.1:0-16170 GCA_050292235.1 Sedimenticolaceae bacterium
CAGCTATTCCCGAGGAAAACAATCAGACAAATCGGATTTTTTACTCAGATTTTTCTGAAAATGTTGGCGCGTTTTTTGCTTTAGATTGCTCGGCGGTTGGCAAAACAGCCCGAAAACGCTAATGCAATCAGACCATCCTTTGCCAGGCGCAAACGGTTACCGAATCAGCTGGATGCCGCCTCACGGTGACTTGCGTTCCCAATGAAATGTCCGGACCAGGGCGGGATGCGGTTCATCCCGCGCTGCCCAGCTGGGCAGCGGGCGTTACCCGCAACACCTCATCCATTGAGGTCAGCCCCTGAACCACCTTGCGCACGCCGCTGAGGCGCAGGGGCTCCATACCCTGCTTCACACCCTGACGATTGATCTGCTCGATGGGGGCGCCAGAGGCCACCTGCTCGCGGATCTCCTGGCTCATCTGCAGAATCTCATAGATGCCCAGTCGTCCCTGGTAGCCAGTGCCCCGACAACTGTCACAGCCGTTGGCCTGATAGATCGTGCCAGGCAAAGAGACCTTCCAGGGATGGGTCAGACCTCGCCATGAGGCCCGGTCCGGGCTCTCGATTTCGGCCTTACAATGGGGACAGAGGGTGCGCACCAGGCGTTGCGCCACCACACCAATCAGGGTCGCTCCAATGAGATAGGGCGGCACGCCGAGATCGGTCAAACGCATGACCGCCGAAGCCGCATCATTGGTATGCAGGCTGGCAAACACCAGATGGCCGGTCAGGGCTGCCTGAATGGCCATCTCTGCGGTTTCCAGATCACGAATTTCGCCCACCATGACGATATCGGGGTCCTGACGCATCAGGGTGCGCACACCGGCAGCAAAGTCCAGATCGACTGCCGCATTCACCTGCATCTGGTTGAAGGTGGGCTCCACCATTTCGATGGGATCTTCGATGGTACAGACGTTGACTTCAGGGCCCGCCAGGGCCTTGAGCGTGGTGTAGAGGGTGGTTGTCTTCCCCGATCCGGTGGGACCGGTAACCAGAATAATTCCGTGGGTCTGGGCCGTCATGGCCTGCCACTGTTTGGCATCACTCTTACTGAAACCCAGCTCCGCCGGGCTGCGCACCAGTACCTGGGGATCGAAAATACGCATCACCAGCTTTTCACCAAAGGCGGTGGGCATGGTGGAGAGGCGCAGTTCGACCTCCAGTCCGGCCGGGGTACGGGTTTTAACGCGGCCATCCTGGGGGCGGCGTTTTTCGACAATGTCCATACGACCCAGGCTTTTGATGCGACTGGTGATGGCGACCATGATGGCTGCCGGTACCTGATAGACGTTGTGCAGCATGCCATCGATGCGGAAACGCATGTTGCCCACATCACGCCGGGGCTCTAAATGGATATCACTGGCCCGCTGTTCAAAGGCATACTGAAACAGCCAATCGACGATGGTGATGATGTGACGGTCGTTGGCGTCCAGTTTGCCCGACTTGCCCAGCTCCACCAGTGCCTCGACATTGGTCACGCCGCTCAGGGCACGCCAGTCGTCAGCCATACCCGCCTTACGAATGGAGTGGCTGAGACCGAATAACTCTTCCTGATAGCGGACCAGATCCAGCGGGTTGGCGATCACCCGCAAAATGCGTCGTTGCAGAACATGGGAGAGCTCATGCTCCCAGGAGCGCTCGTAGGGCTCAGCCGTGGCGAAGGTGACGCTATCGCTGGTTACCAGTACCGGCAGAATACGGTATCGGGTTGCGTAGGCGATGGAGATGACCCGGGTGACCGAATCTGCGTCGATTTTCAGCGGGTCGATATGGTAGTAGGGCAATCCCAGGTGCTTGGCCATCCACTGGGTCAAGACCTCCAGGGTCAGCATACCTGCGCCATTGGGATTGGAGAGCTGGCGCTCAGACAACCACACCAGGGGATGTTTTTCATTGCGGACCGACTGGGTGGATTGATGCAGAATCCGCAACTCTCTGGCATCGGATTCAAGCACCAAACCGGATTTCACCAGCGGAGGTAACAGGTCTTCCAGCGTCAGGCGACGATCTACCGCCGCCCCAGGGTTATCCGTAGGGTCAGTCATGGCTGAAGTGGACTCATGAGCTCCAATCGCTCTATAGACAATTGCGGCCAGCAACCCCGAAGTTCTGTTTCCAAAGCCCTGGCCATGAGCGGATCATCCACCACCCAAAGCAGGCGCACTTCCGCCATGTCCCGTTTTATCATGCTGTCATGTTCGCATATAGGGCGCAAAAAGACATTCTCCTTTTCATTTCCTTGCACTCTCAGCACCCGCTTTAACCATGGCCCCACCTGGTCAGCACCACTGGCACCGGACAGAAATCCGGAAATCTCATCAATAATCACCAGGTCAGCCTCTGCCACCGCCCAGGGCTGATCCTGGGCAGAAGCCGTTTCACAGGGCAGCTCGGCCTTATGCAGCAAGCGACTGGCACTGAGATACCGTACCCGCTGTCGCTCATTCAAATAGCCAACACCTGAGTTCAGGCTATCTCTTTTCGGCAGCACAGAGGCCTCGCCTCCCATGGCCACCGCCAAAGAGGTCCGGCCGGAATCCGGAGGGCCGGTGATAATCCACTGCTGCACCTCCCCATCTCCCTGGACTGAACCACGGATGCGGGTTACCAACTGAGACAAAACGTCTCCAGTCCCCGGCAAACGCCCGACAGGCACACTGCTCAGGCGGCTGAAATAGGGCAAACCACTGCGATCAAATGCGCGCTTCTGCAGCAGATAAGGACGTGATATCAATAGAAAACTGACGACAAGTGCAAAGGCGGCATAAAGAACCGTATACCCTCTCCAGAGAAAGGCTTCGCAAACCACGGTATACCCAAAAACCGCCCCCATCACGACAAACCACCAATCGACCAGCCCGTCGAGCATCACTTCGCGCAAATCCATGGGAAAGACCTTACCGGTCAATTGACTCGAAATCAGCAGATCCAATACCTCTTTCAGTGCATAGGAGCTGGTCAGGGTGCCCAAGACCCATGCCGAATGCCCAAAGATCCAGGAACCCAACAATTGCAGGGACAGGCCGATGAACAGATGACCAAACTGATTGGCCTGCCAGGCATAGGCACTGGTGTAATGCATGTAGACATCACTGCCAAAGATATCCGACCAATTCGCCAATCGGTACAACAATCGCTCAAGCATGGCCAAGTCCGTCTGAGGCTGAAATGATAAGACCCATAAGGGCCTTGGGGAAACGCTGGTTTTTCGGCATTTCCCACAGCACACGGATGTGCTGCCATGTTCGACCGCAACAGGCGGTAGAACATGATTTTTTGTTTTTTGTGTGCGGTGAAATCCAGAATGGATTTACACAGCACTTTATTTAGAAGCGATAACTCGCACTGAACAACAGCAAACCCCAATCCTCCGCCATCTCCTGAGGCACCCGGTTTTCTGTAAAGGGCAGCCAATTGGTTCCATTCACCTTGTGGTATTCCGCTTTTAACACCCATTGTGAGGTGACATCCCAGCGCGCACCCAGGACCCAGTCCTTTCCATATAAATTGTGGCCGACAAAAGTAGGAACGCCAATGGCATTCAAATAGGGTGCAGCGGCAGCAGAGGCTGCCGCACTCTTGCTGCCATTCTTGTCATTATTATCGTTATAGCCTACTTCGTAACGAAGCAGTAGTTCCAAATCATGCCGGGGCCGATAGGTTCCCTGGAGATAATAATTATCGCCTTCGACATAGTTGTCGGGCACCAGGCCCAGCCCACGCGTTCTTTTTCCCTGACGCAGGTACTCAAAGGTCAAGCTCCATTGCGGCTGTTCGTATTGCAGGGACAGGAGATTGTAGGTCAAATCCATGTTGCCATCGGTCATGGGAAGATCTGTCGTTTCAGCATCGAACGCCAAGTTGGCCTCTCCATAGGTCGCCGCTATTTTCCAGCCATTTTCCGTTTCATACATGAGACGGCCCAGCAACGAGGGCTTCCCCTTCAGATGTCCTGCCCAATCCTTTCCCCACAGAAGACTGCGCTCCAACTCTTCATCATCGGCCTGAGGGTATCCATAGCCCACATCCAAAAACAGGGTGCCAGAACCCAGGGTCTCTTCTCCATAAAGGTAAAGTGCATCGGTAGACAACAAAATGGCCCGGGCCCGGTCCAGATAAATGGATTGCGGTAAGAGGATGCTGGGCCGGGTGTGATCGACATCGCGAGTCTCGTTGTACAAACCCAGGGGATTCTTCACCCGCCCCAGGCGAACCCCCCACTTGGAGTCCAGGGATTGATGCAGTGTCAGATCCGCGAAACCATAATCCAGACGAATTTGACCATCATCGATCTCCCCTGCTGTGCGCGACAGCAGTTGAGCAGATAGCAACAAATCCCTGGTGGGCCGTAGCGAAGCATTGAGCCCCAGCTCACGAAAATCGGCGCTCCAGTCCGGACTATTGCCAAAAAGATGATTTTCACTGGTCCAGGCCAAACCCTGAGTTGCAAAACCATGAACCTGAAGGCTATCGGTGAAGGATTGCTCTTCTTCAATCAACAGCGAATCTGCCACCACCTCCCCAGCAGTCACAGGAACGGCCATGACGGCAAACAAAATGCCCATGAACAGCGCTGTCCATCCATCGTGAAATTTCCGTGTAGTCATCTGTGATTCACCGTAACCAGTCCATTTGTGGCACCACCTCGAATATAGCCAATCGCCCCGGGAGTCGTGGCCACTTCATGCATCATCGCTGAAAGAGAGCGCACGACAGAGGGGGATTGACCCGTACCGGAAAAAACGATTTTGTTCCAGCGTCTGCGCATTTGATGGGGATAGACGCCCAGAATTGTTTTGCAGAATTCTGCATGCAGGGGATGATCGTCAGGCAACACAAACACCCGAATCTTGGCACCGTTGGGCCAGGATGTCTTGCGCATACTAAAAACGGCCAGCAAACTGCTGCGGGAGAGGTGGGAAACTTCAGCCGTCGCATTGACCACGACATCCACAGCCTGCACCGGCACCATCGCCCCCAGCCAGAGCAGGATCACCAGGACAAACGAACAAACTTTCCAAAAGGGAGGAGGGGGCAAGCTGATCCCTGAAAAAGTAAAAATCCGAAGCCGCTATATTAATCCGGGCAAACAGGAGATACCAGACCGTTTTCTTAACTCTCTGACGGCCGCGAAACAAACCAAACGCAGAAATTGCCTGGATCAGGCGGACCAAATTTGAAGATCAGGACGCCCTTTCTGGCCTCAAAGATTTTCTGAATCCGGGCCATCCTGGAACAAAAGCCGGCTGAGCAGTTCCTCGGCCTGAATACTGTCCAATGCACCATCCGTTGTAATCCAGTGCCCCTCACGCAGAACATGGACTCCGGTCACCAGCCCCTTGGCATCACGGGACAGCAAAACCAAACGGGCGTCTCCCAGCAGCTGTTGGGCCAGATTCTCCTGTTGCTCCTGCTCGGCCTGCTGCATATCCCTTTCCAGACCGATCCGGTGCAGGGTAGTGGATTGCGTTTCCATCTGCGTCATCAGAGAGGAGGCAATGTCTTGCAACAGATCGATCTCATCGATCATCAGGGTGCCACGACCAACCAGGGTCAGTTGCTCACGGGCATCGGCGAAACGGCCTTTTGTCAAAAGGGGAAAAATATTCGCCACTTTTTCCAAACGCATAATGAGACCAAACAGGAGAAATGCCAGAATCAGGGCCACCACAATGAGGCCCGGTATCACAACCAGATCAAATCTCTGCAACAACGATCGACGACCGGTCACCGCCGTGCTGATATCTTCAATCAGGGCCAGGTAGTGCCGGGCACCACCGACGCCCCCCAAGGGCAGCAATTGAATTTCAAAGTGTGCGCCAGTCAATGTGACTCTCATCAGCATAGGCACTTCCGGCTTCTGCGGATGCGCTCTGGCTGCCGCCTGCAGCACATCGGCACGATCCCGATAGTGGGTCAGGGCTGAGATATGCAGACCCCAGGCCGACAGATCCCAGCGGGGATCAACCTGCTGTTTATCGCTCACTTCGGTCAAAAGGCCAATATCTTTCTCCGCCAGCAGGCGGGATTCAGACAGGGTTTCAGCCAAGGAACGCGCCAGTAACATGGCACCTTTATGGCGCCCATCCACCAGTATCGGAGATACCGTAATCTGAAAGCAGTGCTCATGGCAGCTCAATCGAATCAACGGTTTCTCTGCCCGATGGGTTTCCGCCACCCAGGTTGGCAGCTCTGCATCCAATTCCCGCCATAAAGCGGGCTCACCCCAGCGCCCCAAAGAGCGGCCTGAAAGATCAAAAAACTGGATCAGTTCAATGCGCTGCCCCAATTCCAGCATCGGCCAATGGGACTCAAAACTGGCAGTTAACTGCTTGGCATCCCCAATCAGCAGAGGTTGATGCAGGCCCGCCAAGTGGGGAATCAGCTCGCCCAGTTCCACCAGCTGGTCGTTGGAGGACTGGAGCAACTGGGCCATCTCTTTGGCAGACAGACGGCTGGCACGCTCGCGCTCCAGCAGAAACTCCTCATCCAAAGCACCTTCCAAAAAAAACACGCTGAACATAAAAAGGCCAACCAGGAGTATCCCTGGCACCAACACCAACTTCCACCTCAGGCTCACAAAGGTTGTGGATTGCTGTTGTCCTGTCACGACCCCCTGGCCCCCATCAGAAGCTATGGCTCAATGTGCACCAGGACTTCGTTGGGATTCACCGCATCACCTTTGCTCACATAGATCCCGGCAACCCTGCCCGCAATAGGTGACTGAATCTCTGTCTCCATTTTCATCGCTTCGGTGACCAGCACAGCCTGGCCTGCTGCCACCTCATCGCCCTCTTTAACCAGCACTTCGACGATATTGCCGGGCATGGAGGTGGTGATATCGCCTTCCTGGGTGGGCTTGGGCCGTTTTCCGGCAATGGTCTTGGCCACAGCACCCTTGGCACCACCTTCTAGAACCAGGGCATCCAGGGTTTCTACCACCACCTCTTCGGGCACGCCGTCGATGGAGAGATAGAAGTGACGTTCGGACTCCTCTTTCTGTCCGGCGCCGGTGACCTTGATGTGATAGGTCTCACCATGCAAAACCACGTTGAATTCAGTGGGGGCGACCCGTTCACTCTCACCCGAAGATTTGGGCTTCTCCAGTACCTCGGACTGCAGGGTGCCTGCTTCTCTCCCTTCCAGGAACTGCCGGGCCACATCGGGAAACATGGCATAGGTCATGAGGTCGTCTTCCGATTTCACCAACTCTCCCGCCTCTTCACGCAAACGATGCAGCTCGGGCGGCAGCAGATCGGCGGGACGACATTCGATGGGGTCTTCATTGCCCAGTGCCTGCTGTTGCAGGGTGGGATTCACCGTGGCAGGGGCCTTGCCATAGCGGCCCTGGAGGTAGAGCTTCACCTCGTTGGTGATGGTCTGGTAGCGCTTGTCGGTGAGCACATTGATCACCGCCTGGGTGCCGACGATCTGGGAGGTCGGCGTCACCAGGGGCGGATAGCCCAGATCCTTGCGCACGACAGGGATCTCCGCCAGCACCTCGTTCATACGATCCAGGGCATTCTGTTCTTTCAGCTGATGGGCCAGATTAGAGATCATGCCACCCGGCACCTGGTTGACCTGAACCCGGGTATCCACACCGGTGAAATCGCTCTCGAACTGGTGATACTTCTTGCGCACCTCGTAGAAATAGAAGCCCACCTCCTGAATCTTTTCCAGATCCAGTCCGGTGTCATAAGGCGTATTGCGTAAAGAGGCCACCATGCTTTCGGTGGGCGGATGGGAGGTGCCGCTGCCCATGGAGGAGATGGCGGTATTGATGTTCTCGCAACCGTTCTCAATCGCCTTAAGGTGGCACATGGAGGCCAGGCCCGCCGTATCGTGGGAGTGCAGATGCAGTGGCAGATCCACCGCATCCTTCAGTGCTTTGACCAGCTCCCCGGTAACATAGGGGGTCAGCAGTCCGGCCATGTCCTTGATCGCCAGGGAATCGCAGCCCATGGCCTCCAGCTCTTTGGCCATGTCGACGAAGCCCTGAATGTTGTGCACCGGGCTGACGGTATAGCAGAGGGTGCCCTGGGCGTGTTTGCCCACCTTTTTCGTCTCCTCGATGGAGACTTGCAGATTGCGGATGTCGTTCATGGCATCGAAGATGCGCACCACGTCCATGCCGTAATCGGCCATCCGCTGGATGAAGGCGCGCACCACGTCATCGGAGTAGTGGCGATAGCCCAGCAGATTTTGACCGCGCAGCAGCATCTGCAGGCGGGTGTTGGGCAGAGCCTCTTTCAGCTTGCCCAGACGATCCCAGGGATCCTCTTTCAGGAAACGGACACAGGCATCGAAGGTGGCGCCGCCCCAGCACTCCAGTGACCAGAAGCCGATGGCGTCCAGCTTGGGGCAGATGGGCAGCATGTCTTCGGTGCGCATGCGGGTCGCCAGCAGGGACTGGTGCGCATCGCGCAGGATAACGTCGGTGATTTGAACCTGAGACACGGCAGATAACCTCTTAAAGACCAGCGTGAGCAGCGATCACAGCGGCCAGCGCCACGGCCACCTCTTCTTTGCGTCGCTTGCAGGAGTAGTTGATGAGATCCGGATGGGCCTCGACAAAGCCCGTATTGAAGCTGCCGGAACGGAAATCGGGATCGGCCAGGATCGACAGATAGTAGGGGATGGTGGTCTTGATGCCGAAGACACCCATGTCACGCAGGGCGCGCTCACCGCGGGAGATCACATCCTCCCAATTCAGTGCCCAGACGATGATCTTCGCCAGCATGGAATCGTAATAGGGCGGAATCCGATAGCCGGTGTAAATGGCGGTATCGGTCCGCACCCCCGGCCCACCCGGCGCGTAGTAGCGGGAGATGCGGCCAAAACTGGGCAGGAAGTTGTTCTTGGGGTCTTCGGCATTGACCCGAAACTGGATGGCGAAGCCCCAGCGTTTGATCTCATCCTGCTTGAAGCGCAGAGTCAGACCGGCGGCGATGCGGATCTGCTCCTCGATGATATCCACCCCGGTGATGGCCTCGGAGATGGTGTGTTCCACCTGAACCCGGGTATTCATCTCCATAAAGTAGAAACGACCATCCTCGTCGAGCAAAAACTCCACCGTACCCGCATTGGTATAGCCCACCGCCTTGGCGGCCATGACAGAAAGGCCGCCGATATACTGACGCTGGGCATCATCCAACTGCGGCGAGGGGGCGATCTCGATCAGCTTCTGGTTACGACGCTGAATCGAGCAGTCACGCTCGTAGAGGTGGATGCCATTGCCATGATTATCCGCCAACACCTGTACCTCGATATGGCAGGGATCGACGATGCATTTCTCCATGAACACGTCGGCCCGCCCAAAAGCCTTGGTGGCCTCAGAGATCACCCGCTGATAGTTGGAACGCAGCTCCACATCATTGTCACAACGGCGAATTCCGCGACCGCCACCACCGGAGGTCGCTTTGAGCATCACCGGATAGCCGATTTTTTCGGCCATGGCCACCGCCTCGTCCAGGCTCTCCAGATTCCCCTCAGAACCCGGCGTCACTGGCAGCCCGGCCCTGATCATCGCCTGACGCGCCTCGGTTTTATCGCCCATGCGACGGATCACTTCGGCACTGGGGCCGATGAAGGTGATGCCCCGACGCTCGCAGGCCTCTGCCAGCTCAGGGTTTTCTGACAAAAAGCCATAGCCGGGATGCACCGCGTCACAACCGGTGGCTGCCGCCAGATTGGCGATGCGATGCACGTTGAGATAGCCTGCCAGGGGATCAGCCCCCAGGCTGTAGGCCTCATCCGCCTTTTTGACGTGCAGAGAGTAGCGATCCGCATCGGAATAGATGGCGGCGGAGCGAATGCCCATCTCGGCACAGGCGCGGATGATGCGCACGGCGATTTCGCCGCGGTTGGCGATCAGTATCTTGCGAAACAATGGATCACTCCCCGCTGGTTTGACGGCGTGCCGCCACCCGAAGCCGCAGGGCGTTGAGTTTGATAAAGCCTTCGGCATCGCCCTGATGATAGGCCCCGGCATCGTCTTCAAAGGTGGCAATGGATTCATCGAACAGACTATTCGTTGCTGATCGGCGACCCACGACGATAACATTCCCCTTATAAAGTTTGATTCGTACCTGGCCATTGACCACCTGCTGGGTCTGGTCGATCAGTGCCTGTAGGGCCACGCGCTCGGGGGCAAACCAATAGCCGTTGTAGATCATGCTGGCATATTTGGGCATCAACTCATCTTTGAGATGGGCCGCCTCACGGTCCAGGGTCAGGGATTCGATGGCCCGGTGCGCCTTGAGCATGATGGTGCCTGCCGGCGTCTCATAGGCCCCACGGGACTTCATGCCCACATAGCGGTTCTCGACGATGTCGGTACGACCAATACCATTTTCTCCCCCCACCCGGTTCAGATGGGTCATCACCTGGGCCGGGGTCATGGCCTGACCGTCGATGGCGACGATGTCGCCCTGTTCATAGCTCAATTCCAGATAGGTGGGTTCATCCGGTGCCTGCTCCGGCGAGCAGGTCCAGCGCCACATATCGGCTTCGGGCTCAGACCAGGGATCTTCCAGAATGCCGCCCTCGTAAGAGATGTGCAGCAGATTGGCATCCATGGAATAGGGCGATTTCTTGCCCTGCTTGGCGAAATCGACGGGGATGCCGTGGGTCTCGGCATAGCGCATCAGTTTCTCCCGCGAGAGCAGATCCCACTCGCGCCAGGGGGCAATCACCTGGATATCGGGGTTCAGGGCATAGGCGCCCAGCTCAAACCGCACCTGATCGTTGCCCTTGCCGGTCGCGCCATGAGAGATGGCATCGGCACCGGTCTCGGCGGCAATCTCTACCAGACGCTTGGCAATCAGCGGGCGGGCAATGGAGGTACCCAGCAGGTATTCGCCTTCGTAGAGGGTATTGGCACGAAACATGGGGAAAACGAAATCGCGGGCAAATTCTTCTGTCAGATCATCGATATAGATCTCGCGGATACCCGCTGCCTGGGCCTTGGCCCGGGCTGGCTCCAGCTCTTCCCCCTGACCGATGTCGGCGGTAAAGGTCACCACCTCGCAGTCATAGGTCTCCTGCAGCCAGCGTAGAATAATGGATGTGTCCAGACCGCCAGAATAGGCGAGCACGACCTTTTTGACTGACATGGGTACTCCGCTTCAGCAACAAACCAAAGCGGAGATTATACCCAAACTGGGCCTGTATCATCAGGCCTATAAGTTTTTTTTGCTTACAGATAAGGGCGAACATACCTGCAGGTTCTTACCCGACCATCATAATCAACGTAAGTATCTGAGTCCCAATCGTAGGAACGATAGCGAGCAGCACAACGCCGCTTTGCCGCCCGATAGCCACCCCGATAATGACGCCGGTGATGTCGATGGCTGCGACGGTAATGGCGATCATCCGCCCGCGCCGCATTGGACAGAATAGCGCCAGTCAAGGCACCGGCCACAAAGGCGGTGTTGCGGCCATGACGGGCTTCAGCGATAGGTGCTGCAGCCAGGCTAGCGGCCAATACCGCCGAAGCAATAATGCGCTGGGTAAGTATCTTCATAGTCTCTCTCCTAATTCCTCATTGGTCAGAGCTCATCTCTTTCCCTATCCCCAATAATAGGTGAAAAGAAGAAATTTCCATGTGAAATAAGCTTGACCCAAAGCGTGAAATAGACAACCTCGAATCTGTGATCTCTGTCACAAAACCAGCGCCCTCTTCCATCCGGGCCCCACGGACAACCTTTCGGGACCGCGTCAGCCTGGTTCCGCTTCAGCGACTGACCAAAGCGGAGATACTCCCAAGCTGGCCAACATCATGGATCTCATCAGCCTGTCTTGCTTACAGATAAGGGCGCACATACCTGCAGGTCCGCACCCGGCCGTCATGGGTCACAATGGTGTCTGATTCCCAGTCATAGGAATTATAACGGGCAGCACAACGTCTTTTGGCTGCGCGATAGCCACCGCCATAGTTATCATGATCCCGATAATGGTGGTGATGGCGGGGTTCCGATTGTGCCGCATTGGTTAATATGGCTCCGGTAAGGGCACCGGCAACGAAAGCGGTATTACGGCCATGAGCGGCCTGGGCCATAGGGGCGGCCACCAGGCTGACAGCCAATACCGCAGAAGCAAAGAGTTGTTTTGTGGTCATTGTCATGTTCTTGAGTCTCTTTTCAATAAGGTGAGTGTCCGGTCAGAGTTCAGCTCCTTCCTTACCTGAAAGGATAAGAAAACCGGAAAAATTTCTGAGCGAGATATGTTCGATCAAAAGGGCGAAAAAAACATCATGATTTCTGTGATCCTTATCACAACATCAATAGCACCCTTTCCTCAGGCCTCTGGCAAAAATCCCTCATGACCCATTTCAACAGTGATACCCGACCCACCCTGTATCGGCATCGTCAGCTGTGGATACTGGCCGGCGAACGCCATTGGAGCCAATCAACGGCCAGAATCATGGCCCACCAGCATAAAGCGCGCCTTTGGATCACCGATGAAGCACCCAAGGGTGAACCGCAGCGCAATCCCCAGCAGGCCCAGCAGACATTGGGACAGGAACTGGATCTTCTGGTCTTCGACATCTGGGCCGGGCTGGACCCTGATGCCCTGGCAGCAACTGCGGGCATGGTCAGGGGTGGGGGCCACCTGATCCTCCTGGTACCACCACTGGATCAGTGGGCAACGCATCCGGACCCTTACCTCAAACGACTTTGCCAATACCCTCATAACTGGGAGCAGCTTCCCGTTTTTTTTATCCGGCGCCTTATCGAGCGCTTCAAGGGTGAGCCGTCTATCCGCTGGCTTGAATCCAAAAGCCCGATACCGCAGTTGAGTGCGCCCGCCCCCCCTGTTGATCAACTGCAACCCACAGCTGATCAGCAAGCTGCAGTTACCGCCCTCGAACATTTGGTCAGTGGCCACCGGCGGCGCCCTCTGCTACTGATTGCGGATCGGGGACGGGGCAAATCCACCGCCCTCGGCCTGGGTGCTGCCCGCCTATTGCAAAATGGCATAAAACAGATTCTGGTCACCGCCCCCCGGCCGGACATGGCCAACACTGTTTTCCGTCAGGCACAACGCCACTGGCAGGCGTGCCAAGGAATGTCACCACTTCATCTCAGTAATGCGTCTCGCGACAAAGCGCTTCGATTCATCGCCCCGGATGCCCTGCTACAGGAGCGCCCTGACACCGATCTGCTGCTGGTGGACGAGGCTGCCGCCATTCCCCTGCCACTCTTAGAGGCCATGCTCAAGCACTACAGCCGCATCGCTTTCGCCACCACGCAACACGGCTACGAAGGGGCTGGCCGGGGCTTTGCGTTGCGATTCCGGCAAATCCTGGATCGTGAGGCACCTGGCTGGCAGTGTCTGAAGATGACCCAGCCGGTTCGCTGGGCAGCCGACGATCCACTGGAGGAAATGCTTTTCCGCACCCTCCTGCTCAACACCGAGTCTGCCGAAATCAGAGCCGACGAGGCCCCGGAGGTTCAACATGTTGAGCATCAGTGGCTGTCGCCAGAAGCCCTCATCGGAGACGAGGAGAAGCTGCGCCAGCTCTTCGGTCTGCTGGTCAGCGCCCATTACCAGACAAGACCCTCTGACCTGCGCCGATTACTGGATGGCCCGGATACCCAACTTCTGGTACTGATTCATGATGACCAGATATTGGGCACGCTCATCTCCCAGGACGAGGGAGATCTACCTGCTACCGAAGCGGAAGCCATCTGGCTGGGAAAGCGGCGCCTCAGGGGCCACCTCATTCCTCAAACCCTGAGCAGCCACGCCGGGTTTCGCCAGGCTACGGGGTTTTGCTATCGCCGCATCAGTCGAATTGCGGTACACCCCGCCTTTCGACGCCTTGGACTGGGCCAGCGTTTGCTTGAAGCCGCCCGGACGAGAGCCCGGGAAGAGGGGCGGGAGCTTTTGGGGGTCAGCTTTGCCGCCAGCACCGGGCTACTGCCCTTCTGGCTGCGGGCGGACTTCCGACCCGTGCGCATGGGTTACCGGCGTGAGGCGGCCAGTGGCGCCCATTCCCTCATCATGCTGGCGCCACTTCAAGCCCATGCCGAAGCCTTTGTCAGTCAACTACAACACCGTTTTGCTGAGTCTCTGCCTCTGCTGCTGGCAGAACCCCTGCGCGATCTGGAGCCGGAACTGACCGCTCTGTTGTGGCGCTGTTGCCCACCAGGGCCCAGCCTCTCTTATGCCGACCGGGAAGACCTGACAGCCTTTGCTTATGGGCAACGGGATTATGCCGGTGCCCGTCTGGCCCTCTGGCACCTCTGCCTCGCTGTGCGCGGAACCCGGTTTTCCATACCGGCCGAGTGGGTCCTCAAAATCCTCCAGAGCCAACCATGGCACCGTTTGAGCCCTCTGGGTAGACGAATGGGTGAGCATGTGATGCGGCAACAGATTCAGTCTTGGCTCGTGCAAAATACCAACGAAAATAATGACATCGCCTCGGTCGGAAAAAACCGGAAAAAAAACCTTTGACGGACAGCAAAAGACGACTAGGATTCGCGAAAAAAGGGAGACTTTTTCTTCCACCTTAAATCCTATGAGGAAGCTGCAATGCTTGTTCCTGGTCAAACTGCACCGGCCTTTGAGTTGCCCGATGCCGATATGCGCCTCTGGTCTTCTGACGCATTGAGAGGCCAGAGTCTGGTCCTTTTTTTCTACCCCAAAGACAACACACCAGGTTGTACGCTTGAAGCCCTGGAGTTTTCTGATCAAGGCGAAGCCTTCGGCGCAACCGGCTGTCTGATCTTCGGCATCAGTCGTGACGACTGCGTCAGTCATGCCAATTTCAGGGACGAACATGGGATTTCGGTCACCTTATTGGCCGATATCGATGGCCAGGCCACCGAGGCCTACGGTGTCTGGCAAACCCGGGAAAGGAATGGCGAGCGCCATCAGAGCATCATCCGTTCCACCTTCATCATCGATAAAGCGGGGCTGCTGCGCCACGCCCTCTATCAGGTCAAACCCCGTGGCCATGCCGCTGAGGTATTAACACTGGTCAAGGCGCTTTAGATTCAGGGTTTGGGTTTGGATTTGGGCTTCGGCTCCGCTCAGCCTGCGCCCTGCCCCGGGGTGAAGCCGAAAGGTCTTAAAGAAGAATCAAACTCGCCAGGGACAAAAAGATAAAAAAACCCATGGTATCGGCAAAACCCGAAATGATGATGCTGCTTCCCAATACCGGATCCTGCTTCAGCAGCTTCAAACCCATAGGCACCATCGCCCCAAGCAAAGCCGCCAGCACCAAGGTCATGAGCATGGCCAGAAACATCACCAGTCCCAGCCAGGGATCGCCATAAAGCCCATAGATCACACCAGCCATCGCCAACCCCCAGAGACTGCCATTCATCATGGCCACCGCCAGCTCTTTGAACACCAGATGGCGATATCTGGCCCCATCCATCTGATTGAGTGCAAAACCTCGAATGACCATGGCCACCACCTGATTGCCCGCATTCCCCCCCACATTGGCGGTGATCGGCAACAAGGCAGCCAGGGCCACGATCTGAGTAATGGCATCCTCAAACCGACCGATAATGAGCGCGGCACAGAAGGCGATCAGCAGATTCAGCCCCAGCCAGGGCCAACGATTACGGGCTGACTTCCAGAACGGCGCATAGAGATCCTCTTCCTCACTGAGACCCGCCGGTGCCAACAGGTTTTTCTGGCTCTGCTCTTCCATGAGATCCATCAACATATCCACCTTCAACACCCCAACCAGCCGGTTATAGCGATTGATGACCGGGGCGCTGATAAGGTCGTAGCGTTCAAAGGCCTGTGCCGCCTCCATGGCCATATCGTTGGTGTAGAAAAGAACCGGTTCCCGGTTCATCACCTCGGCCACCCGGGTTTTGCCACTGTGGATCAGCAAATCCTGCAACGGCAGTGTGCCTTTGAGATCCCCTTTGCGATCCACCACCATGAGCTGACCGGAGTTATCCGGCAGGCGCCCCAGCCGACGCAGATAGCGCAACACCACTTTGAGTTCAACATCATCCCGCACCACCGGGATGTCCACCTCCATGAGCGCACCCACACTCTCCTCGGGAAAAGCCAAGACCGACTGAACCCGAACCTGCTCCTCCAACGGCAGGGCACTCATCAAGTCCGGCACCACATCTTTGGGCAGATCGGCGACCAGATCGGCAATTTCATCCGATTCCAGGTGCCCTGCCGCCTCCGCCAG
>JBNKLG010000066.1:0-15916 GCA_050292235.1 Sedimenticolaceae bacterium
CCAGAGCGAAAGCCACAGCAGCAGCTCAAGCATCGGCGTCAGCTTCAACCTGGGGGCCCAGGGCACAGGGTTCAGCCTCGACCTGGCCGCCAGCGAAGGCCAGGGAGAAAGCCAGGGCAACGGCCAGAGCTACAGCAACAGCCACCTGACCGCCGGCAACCAACTCAACCTCCAATCGGGCCAGGACCTCAACATCCAGGGAGCAATCGCCAGTGGCGAACAGGTCCAGGTCGCAGTGGGTGGCAACCTCAGCATCCAGAGCCAACAGAATAGCGACACTTACCACAGTCAAAGCGACAGCAGCGGTGGCAGCCTCAGCATCGGCCCCGGCACCTTCGGCGCCAGCCTCAACCACAGCGACAGCCACATCGACAGCGACTACGCCAGTGTTACTGAACAGAGCGGCATCAAAGCGGGTGACCAGGGGTTCCGGATAACAGTCAACGGTCACACCCAACTGACCGGGGCCGTTATCGCCAGTACCGATGCCGCCATCAGCAACAACCGAAACCGCTTCTTCCAGGGCGGCCAAGTCCAACTCATCAGTCATCCCTCAGTGCCGGCAATGCAATCAATTTCCAAATGCAGCTAACGCTATGTCGGGCAGCGAGTGAATCAGGTGTTCTAAGACCTTTCCTAGCGCCAGAGCAAGAGTTCTGGGGTTATACTCGCTGGTTTTAGACCTTAACCGGCAAAATATCCATGATCCAACGCCTTTCACTGCTTGTTCTGCTCCTGTCCCTGCTCTCTTTGTCAGCCTGTGGCCAAAAGGGGCGACTCTATCTGCCGGATGACGACACTGCCCGATCCAGTCAGCGCCAAAATCAGGGGCGTTGAAGCGTGGATCATTTTCAGTATCAGGATGGGTTGCTCCACGCCGAAGATGTCTCTCTGACAGAGATTGCAGAACGCTATGGCACCCCTTGCTATGTCTATTCCCGCGCCACGTTGGAGCGTCATTGGCGGGCTTTTGATCGTGCCTTTGGTCGCCATCCCCATCTGATCTGTTATGCGGTCAAGGCCAATGCCAATCTGGCGGTATTGAATGTGCTGGCCCGGCTGGGTTCTGGTTTCGATATCGTCTCGGTGGGTGAGCTGGAGCGGGTTGTGGCCGCCGGAGGCGATCCGGCCAAGACGGTTTTTTCTGGTGTCGGGAAGCGTGCCGACGAGATGCGCCGCGCCCTGGAGCTGGGCATCCGTTGCTTCAACGTCGAGTCTTTGGCGGAACTGGATCGATTGAACCAGGTGGCAGCCGAGTTGGGGGTGAAGGCTCCGGTGTCTTTGCGGGTCAATCCCGATGTCGATCCCCAGACCCATCCCTACATCTCTACCGGGATGAAGGAGAATAAATTCGGTATCGAGGCTGGGCAGGCCCTGGCAGCCTATCGTCGGGCGGCCGAGCTGCCCCATCTGGAGATCCAGGGCATCGATTGTCATATTGGCTCTCAGCTCACTGGACTGCGGCCTTTTATTGATGCTTTGGAGCGGGTATTGCGCTTGGTCGACGAGCTCCAGGCCGAGGACATTAGGCTGCATCATCTGGATGTGGGAGGTGGTCTTGGGGTGCGTTATATCGATGAAGATCCACCGGAGCCCTCGGATTATGCCGCCAGCCTTATCGAGCGCCTCATGGATTTACCCTATGAGATTCTGGTAGAACCCGGTCGGGCCATCGCGGGAAATGCAGGGGTACTGCTGACCCGGGTGGAATACCTTAAGCCTACCGAGCACAAGCATTTTGCCATCGTCGATGCTGCGATGAATGATCTGCTGCGGCCTGCCCTTTACCAGGCCAATCAGGGCATCGTGCAGGTGGATCAGGATTCCGGTGGGGAGCTTGCAGTGTACGATATCGTCGGACCGGTGTGCGAAACCGCCGATTTTCTTGGCAAAGGGCGGCGTCTGCGTCTCTCTCCGGGCGATCTGTTGGCGGTGCGTACCAGCGGTGCCTATGGCTTTGTCATGAGCTCTAATTATAACAGCCGCCCCCGTGGTGCTGAGGTCATGGTGGATGGTGCTGAGGCCCATCTGGTCAGGCAGCCGGAATGCGTTGCCGATCTCTTTGCCCTGGAATCGGTACTGCCGCAATGAGACTACGGTTTAGCAAGATGCATGGGCTGGGCAATGACTTTGTGGTCATCGATGCCACCCGCTGCCCTTTGGTGCTGACTCCGGCGCAGATCAGACAGCTGGCGGATCGCCACTTTGGCATTGGTTGTGATCAGCTGTTGTTGGTGGAGCCTCCCAGGGATCGTCAGACCGATTTCTATTACCGCATTTTCAATGCTGATGGCGGCGAGGTGGAGCAGTGCGGCAACGGTGCCCGTTGTTTTGCCCGTTTTGTCCGGGATCGGGGGTTGACCGATAAGAAGGTGATTGATGTCGGCACCACGAAAGGTTCCATTCGACTCTATATCGAGACCGATGGTCAGGTACGGGTCAATATGGGACGTCCCCGGTTTGACCCGGCCAGTCTGCCTTTCATCGCCCCGGAAGAGGCGCTGGATTACGAGCTTTCTGTCGCAGAGGCAACGGTGCGTGTAGCGGCTCTTTCCATGGGCAATCCCCATGCAGTATTGCAGGTGGAAGACCCGGATCTGGCCCCAGTGGCCCAGTTGGGTACGGCGATCCAGATCCATGCCGCCTTTCCTCAGGGGGTCAACTTTGGCTTCATGGGGGTCGAAAATCGACAGCATATCCATCTGCGGGTCTTCGAGCGTGGTGTGGGCGAGACTTTGGCTTGTGGTACAGGGGCCTGTGCTGCTGCCATCGCTGGCATTCGATGGGGGCTATTAGACGCAGAGGTTCAGGTCAGTCTGCCAGGGGGAGATCTTATGATAAGCTGGCGCGGCGATGCTGAACCGGTCTGGATGACCGGCCCTGCGGCACGGGTTTTTGATGGAGAGATAGGGTTGTGATCGAAGAGCAAGAAACTGAGTCTGAAAGCCAGGACGTGGTCGAGTATCTGAGAGATCATCCCGATTTCTTTCTGGACCATGCCGAAGTGTTGGTGGAGCTGCGTATTCCCCATGACAGTGGTCAGGCAGTCTCCCTGGTTGAACGTCAGGTTCAGGTGCTGCGGAATCAGCTCAGCCACTGTCAGAGTGATCTGGCCCATCTGGTGGCTGTCGCACGAGAGAACGAAAGCCTCTCCGGTCGTATGCATCAGCTCACCACGGCGCTGGTGGTTGCCGATACCTTTGAGGAGCTCATCACTGTGTTACAGGATGAGCTGTTCGACCATTTTCAGGCCGATGCCGTGGAAATGCGGCTCTTCTCCAGCCTGGAGTTGGAGGCCGAAGGCAATTCGGCCGGCGCTGCCCTGATTGCTCGCTTGCGGGCGTTTTGGGACAGCGGCAAGCCCGTTTGCGGTAATCTGGACAGCCCCCAACTGGAGTTCATCTTTGGCCCCCTGGCGGAAACCGTTGCTTCGACCGCCATTGTCCCCATTCGCAGTGATGAGAGCCTGGGCATCCTGGCTATCGGTAGCCGCAGTCCGGATCGGTTCGTGTCGGACAAAGGCACTCTGTTTCTGACACGGCTGGCAGAGATCATTAATGCCTGTTTGAGGCGGGTTTCCCTGCCCGGGCTCTAGTGCCAACAGAATTCGATCATTTTCTCGATTATCTACGCCATGAGCGGCGCCTGTCGTCCCGTACCCTGAGCGCTTACAGTCGGGATCTCCATCAACTCTGGCAATGGATGCAGGATCAGGTCTTGACCGATTTTGGCCGGATTGGCCCCCATCAGATTCGCAGCTTTATCGCTAGCCGCCATCGTCAGGGCATCGGCGGTAAATCGATCCAGCGCGAGCTCTCTGCCATCCGCGCCTTCTATCGCTTTTTACAGCGCGAGGGTGTGGTTGAAAACAATCCCGCTGAGGGGGCCTCTGCACCTAAATCAGCGCGACAACTGCCGGGCAATCTCGATGCCGACCAGTTGGGTTCGCTGCTTGATCGGATGGATAGTCAGGATCCTCTCGATCTGCGCGATCTCGCCATGCTGGAGCTGTTCTATTCCTCTGGGTTGCGCCTCTCTGAGCTCTGCTCTCTGAATCAGGTACAGGTCGCAGGTGATAACCCCATGCTGCGGGTGACGGGGAAGGGAAACAAAGTCCGGGAGGTTCCCATTGGCAGCAAGGCCCGTGAGGCCATCGCTGCCTGGCTTCATGTTCGCGATCAACTGGCCGGTGCCGGGGAGATGGCGCTCTTTGTCAGTCGTCGCGGCTGTCGTATCAGCCCACGTACGGTTCAGGAGCGGGTCAAACACTGGGGCATTCGCCAGGGGGCGACCCGTCATCTGCATCCCCACCTGTTGCGCCACTCCTTTGCCGGTCATCTGTTGGAGTCTTCCGGTGATTTGCGGGCGGTGCAGGAGTTGCTGGGTCACGCCCATATCAGCACTACCCAGATCTATACCCATCTCGATTTTCAGCATCTGGCAGAGGTTTACGACAAGGCCCATCCCCGTGCCCGTAAAATGACCAAAGAGTAACCCCGGTCTTCACTATTCATATCGTATAGAATGGACTCATGCCACCGCCTAATAATCTAGTGCCTTGATCATACGCTCCTTTTTGCTGACTTTTCTGACTCTCAGCCTGTTGCTGACAGGTGGCTTTGGCGTTTTCCTGTTCATGGAGCACAGCTACAACGAGGCGGATATCCGTGCCAACGAACAGGCGACGCTACAGGCGATCTCCCGGTCGATTTTGTTGGATTTTGATACGGTACTCCCCGATCTTCGTCTGCTCGGACAAAATCCCCATTTACGGCGCTTTATTCGCTTGGGTGATGAGACATCCCGAGAGCAATTACAAGAGGATTTTGTCAGCCTGGCACAGTACAAGCGTATTTATGCCCAGGTGCGCTTTCTGGATGAAAACGGCATGGAAAAGGTCAGGGTCGATTTTGATGGTCAACAAGTCCTGCTGATTCCGAAGAGTGAGCTTCAGGAGAAAAAACATCGGTACTATTTCCAGGATGCTGTTCGACTGGGACCGGGGCAGGTCTATGTCTCCCCCCTCGATCTTAATATCGAACATAAAGAGATCGAACGCCCTTTTAATCCCATGATTCGTTTCAGTGCTCCTGTCCATGACAGTCAAGGGCGGCTTCGGGGTGTGCTGGTATTGAATTATCTGGCTGAGCGCCTTTTGCAACACTTTGACCATGTTGCCGCTGGCGCCAAAGGCCATGTCAGTCTGGTGAATGCGGACGGTTTCTGGCTAAGGTCTGAGAACAAGGCCCAGGAATGGGGCTTTATGTTTCAACATGGTCAACGGATTCAACAACGATATCCACAGTTTTGGGAACAGGCACATCAGCAGCCGTCAGGTCAGTTCCACACCCCAGAAGGGCTGTTTACCAGTGCGAAAATTCAGCCGCTTCAAGCGCTCAGCGCGGCCTCATCTGAGATTCAACGCGGTGTTGATCAGACTGCCAGGGATTATCACTGGTTTGCCCTAACTTTGGTCACGCCTGAGATGCTGAGGGTAAGACTCTTTCAACACCTGGGTGGTCCCAGTGCCATGTTATGGTTTCTAGGCTTGGTCATCGCAGGCCTCCTCAGCTGGCACCGGGCGCAGATCAATGCCGAAAAAAATCGTCTGGAAAATGATAACGCGCTCCATGCTGCTATTTACGAGACCTCTTCAGAGGGCATTGCCATACTGCAGGAGGAAAAAGATCAAGAACCGACAATTGTTGGTATCAACAACAGTTTTTGTCTTATCACAGGCTGTTCTCTCGATGAGGCTCGAGGGCAAAGCCTCTCCGGCCTGCCTGCTCTTCAAACAGACCCGGCTTTTCGAGATCTGTGGTATCGCATCGAAAAAGAAGGCTTTTGGGAGGGTGAGATTCCGATCAAGCCCAAAGATGGCCCCGATATCATGGCTTTGGCCCGATTATCTCAAATCATTCATCCCTCCAGTCCGAATCGTCATTTTGTTATTCTGTTGTCAGATATCACGGAGAAAAAACGCGCCGAAGAGGCGTTGCGCCAAAGGGCCTATCAAGATCCGCTGACCGGCCTCCATAATCGGTTCTACTTTAATGAACAGCTCAAGATTGAGTTGGGCCGCGCCAGGCGAAATGAAACAGACTTTGCTTTACTCTATATTGACCTGAACCATTTCAAGCCCGTCAACGATAATCACGGCCATCATGTGGGCGACCATGTTCTTTGCGAGATCGCCGATCGACTTAAATCCTGTCTGCGTGAGATCGACACTCTGGCCCGGGTTGGCGGGGATGAGTTCCTGGCATTACTGTCCAATATTCAGTACCCGGAGGATACCGATCTTATCACCAGCAGAATCATTCAAATGGTGCAAACCCCCATCCTCTATGAAGGCACAGCTTTGCATGTGACGGCCAGCATTGGTCTTGCCGTTTATCCGATTAACGGCTCCGATGCCCAAGAGCTGACCCAATATGCAGATCAGGTGATGTATGAGGCCAAGCGAGCCCAGTTCCGGAGGACGTCCCTCTAGCCCGACGCTGTTTCCGGGTCGGGCAGGATATGGTTCCCCATCGTCACAATCCCTGGTTGCCACTCTGCTGTCATCCTGCTAAACCCTGTGGTGTTGAACTTACGTTGCATGTGCGGGCGGCTTTGATACCAACGGGTGGCCTGTCATTGCGCTATCGCCTGCAAGCAGATCTGGGCCGGATTCTGATCCCCGAACCCCAGACTCCGGTGTTCTGCCACCGATTGTGGGCACACAGCTGCTTCGAAGCCTTTGTCGGTCTGCAAGGGGAGAGCGCCTATCGTGAATTTAACCTTTCCCCCTCGGGGCAGTGGGCGGCCTATGCCTTCGAGGCTTATCGTCAGCCAGCAGCGTGGTCTTTATCTTTGGCACCACCGATGAGTTTGAAGACTGGCGAAAATGAGCTTCTGCTGGAGGCCGAGCTGACCTCCGGGCATCTGCCCCAGAATCCAGAACAGAAGCCACTCCAGCTTGGCTTGAGTGCCGTCATTGAAACCCAGAGTGGCGACACGTCATACTGGGCTCTAAGCCATCCGGCGGCGATGCCGGATTTCCATCATGCAGACGGATTCATCCATGAAATTCGGCCTTGATCTCTTTCTTGAAAATGCCCAGCTTCGAGCCCCCCTGGCCGGAAAGCGCGTTGCCCTGCTGGCTCATCCCGCCTCGGTCACGGCGAGCTTGGCCCACGCCCTGGATGCGCTGGCGACTCTGCCGGACATCAACCTCACTGCTGCTTTTGGCCCCCAACATGGCATCAAAGGCGACAAGCAGGACAATATGGTGGAATCTGCCGATTTCATTGATCCAGTGCATGGCATTCCCGTTTTCAGCCTCTACGGAGAGGTGCGTCGTCCCTCCCCGGCCATGATGGAGAGCTTCGATGTGCTGCTGGTGGATCTGCAAGACCTGGGTTGTCGCATCTATACCTTCATCACTACCTTGCGCTATCTGCTGGAAGCGGTGGCCGAACAGGGTAAATCCCTTTGGGTGCTGGACCGCCCCAATCCAGCAGGTCGTCCGGTGGAAGGTCTGAGCCTTCGCCCCGGCTGGGAGAGCTTTGTCGGCGCAGGTCCCATGCCCATGCGTCACGGTCTGACCCTGGGCGAACTGGGCTACTGGTTCATTCATGAACTCAAGCTGGATGTGGATTATCAGGTCATCAAAATGCAGGGCTGGCAGCCGGATGGTGCCCCCGGCTATGGCTGGCCTTTAGGTGAACGGGATTGGGTCAATCCCAGTCCCAATGCCCCCAACCTTTCCATGGCCCGCTGCTATGCCGGTACCGTGATGCTGGAAGGGGCGAACCTGTCCGAAGGGCGTGGTACCACCCGACCGCTGGAGCTCTTTGGTGCGCCGGATATTGAAGCGGCCAAGGTCATGGCTACCATGCAGGTATTTGCCCCTCAGTGGCTGGTGGGTTGTATCCTGCGGGAATGCTGGTTTGAGCCCACCTTCCACAAACACCAGGGCCAACTCTGTTCCGGCCTGCAGATCCAGGTGGAAGGGCCGCAGTACGACCACCATGCCTTTCGCCCCTGGCGCTTGCAGGCACTGGCGTTCAAAGCCATCCGTCAGCTTTATCCCGATTACGAACTCTGGCGCGATTTTCCCTACGAGTATGCCTTCGGCAAGCTCCCCATCGATGTCATCAACGGCTCGCCCCTGTTGCGGGAATGGGTGGATGATACTCAGGCTACTCCTACTGATCTGGACGCCCTTACCTTACTGGATGAGCAGACCTGGTCAGAGGCGCGGGTGCCTTTTCTTCTGTACTGAGGATCGATCAAATCCGTATCGACAATCCATCGCTAAGGGTGCTGCGATAGGCCCGGTAGGCAGGGATCAGTCCGGCGATCAGGCCTGCCAGCAGTATCGCGCCCAATAGCATCAGCTCTCTGGCGCTGAGCCAGCTCAGGCCGATCTGCAGGCCGAGGCGGGTCTCGATCATGCCCTGGCCCAGCAGGAGCAGGCTGAACATGAGTCCTGTCCCGAAGATGATACCCAGGAGGCTGAGGCCGAGGGCCTCGCTCAGGATCAGGGCGAAAATTTGCCAGGGCCGGGCGCCGACCGAGCGCAGAATGGCCATTTCGCGCCGCCGTTCGTTGAGGCCGATGAGCAGGGCGGTGAGCATGCCGAACAGGCCCACTACAACGACGCATACCGAGACAATTAGCAGCGCCTGTTCGCCGATGCCGATGACTCCCCAGAGTTCTGTCAAGGCTACGCCGGGCAGAATGGCCAGCAGGGGTTCACTGCGATACTCATTGATGGTGCGCTGCATGCGGAAGGTGGCGATTTTGGACTTCAGACCCACCAGAAAGGCGGTAATGGCCTTGGGGGTCAGGTCCATCTGACGCGCTTTCTCTGCCGAGATGCTCAGGCTGGGGAGTTTAACGCCTTGTTGCCAATCCACGTGAATGGCCTCGATGGCCTTCAGGCTGACATGCAGGGTGCGATCGACCGGCGTGCCCGTAGGTGCCAGGATGCCGGAAACCTGAAATGGTTTGTCATCATGCAGGGTAAAACTGACGTTGCCCGCCCCATGGGCGATGACGATGCGATCCCCCAGCTGATAGTGCAGCGCCCTGGCCACCTCGGCGCCCAGTACCACTTCATAGAGGTCCTTGAAGGCCTTGCCCTGGAAGAGGGCGAGAGCCTTTTTGCCTCCATAGCGATAATACTTGAAGTAATCGAGATTGGTGCCCAGCACCCGATACCCTTTGTGGGAATCGCCGAGGGAGAGAGGGATGGTCCAGGCCACCTGGGGCTTGGCGGCGATCTCTTGGTAGCTTTGCCAGCTGATGTTGTTGGTGGCGTTGCCGATGCGAAACACGGAATAGAGCAATAGGGGCACTGGGCCAGAACGGGCCCCGACGATGAGATCGGTGCCGGACAGGGTGTTGGTGAAGCCGGTTTTGGTCTCGGTGCGGATGCGTTCCACCCCCACCAGCAGGGCCACACTGAGGGCGATGGAGAGTATCGTGATAGCGATGCTGAAGCGGCGGTTGCGCAGGCTTTTCCAGCCAAGTTGGAGGATGGCCATCTCAGTCTCTCCCGGCCTGATTCAGTT
This sequence comes from Sedimenticolaceae bacterium, assembly GCA_050292235.1. GTDB lineage: Bacteria > Pseudomonadota > Gammaproteobacteria > Chromatiales > Chromatiaceae > JBNKLG01. The sequence continues at coordinate 9,564 of JBNKLG010000066.1, forward strand.
CAGCCAGATGCAGGCTGCGGTCGAACAAGGGTTCCAGTCCCGCATCATGACTAACAAAAATGAGGGTGGCCCTGCTATCGCGGCACTCCTCAAAGAGCAGGCGAATGAAGGCCTCACGCCTATCTGCATCCAGGGAGGAGGTGGGCTCATCGGCGATAAGGATCTCCGGCGATCCCATCAATGCCCTGGCCGCGGCCACCCGCTGCTGCTGGCCAACACTGAGTTGGGTAACGGGCTGCAGTAGCAGCTCAGCCCGATTCAGGTCGAGGTGCTGGAGCAGGCGTAGGGCCTCCTCTTTTAGGTTGGCCGAGCGTTGCAGGGCCCTTTGGCGTCGCTGGGCCGAAAAGTGGCAGGGCAGGATGACGTTGTCCACCATGCTCAGATAGGGGATGAGATTGAACTGCTGGAAGATATAGCCGATATGACGGGCGCGGAACCGGTCCCGTGCCATGCCACTCAGTGAATCCATGGATTGGCCCAGCACTTCCAGGCTGCCCGAACTGGGTACCGTCATGCCGGCCAGGAGACCAAGCAGGCTGGTTTTGCCGCTGCCACTGGGGCCTTGGATAAAAACCCGTTCGCCCAGCTGAATCTGAAGCTGGGGCAGCCGCAACACCAGAGGCGCTTTTTCTCGCCAGCGGAAGCTCAGATTCTGGATGGTGACGGCGTCAGCCATCAAAAACTAAGGGTTGTGTTAGAGGGGCTGAGTTTAGCGCCACTTTGTCCCTTGGGGGTGACCATCTGTACCTGGAGCAGATGGGTGGCAGGGAAGGCCTCAAACAGTTTGACCTTTATCTGCTCCAAAGAGTCGGGTTGGTCACAGTGGAATTGATAGTCGGCTTCGAGGTCGGCGTGGTGATGTTCTTCTTCATCGTGATCTTCGTGTTCACTTAACAGGGAGGTGTCGATATTCGCCAGGGTTTGGTGGCAACCCGCTTCTGGGGAAAAGAGAAAGAGTTTGTCGCCAGCCTTTAGAGTGGCAATGGCCTGATCCAGGGTGGCGCGTTCCTTATCGTTGCCGGGGGCATGTTCGAACCCAATGATGTTGGCTGCCGGGCCGTCCAGGGCCAGTACCACCTCATTTCCCTGGATGACCACATCGAGCTGGCCAACCCCATGTTCATGAGCGCCATGCTCGCGGTGTTCGTGGGCGTCTTCCGCTGCTTGAATGGCGCTATGGGTAAAAAGGCCGAGGGCAATGAAAAGGACAGATGTGAGCATTTTGCCTTGCATGAATATCTCCTTGAAGGTCTGGTTTTGGATTAATTTGATGAGGTGCAGCGGGCACAGGTGCCCAGTAGCTCGATGACGGGTTTTTGGGTACGGAAGCCCCGTTGTTCCTCTGCTTGGTTGATGCCCTGACTGATGGCACTGTTGTCCAGCTCATCGACCAGACCGCATTGGGTGCAGATAAGGAATTGACTGACATGGGGGTGGTCGGGATGGTTGCAGCCGATGTAGGCATGCAGGCTCTCCAGTTTGTGGGCAAAACCCTGCTCCAGCAGAAAGTCGAGGGCACGGTAGACCATGGGTGGGGCGGGTTTGTCGATCTGTTCCCGCATCTGTTCCAGTATTTCGTAGGCTCCCAGGGGTTTGTCTGAGGCCAGCAACAGCGCAAGTACGGCACGACGTTGTGGCGTGAGGCGAACGCCACGCAATTTGCAGAGCTGTTCGGCACGATTCAATGCGGGGGCGATGGGGCTGTCCATCTCAGGTCTCCCGGGTGATTCTGTGTCGCTTACGGGCGTGAGAGAGTAGCGACGAAAGGATATAAAGGGCGCCAGCAACCAGCACGATAACCGGCCCTGAAGGCAGGTCAGGGCCATAGGAGAACCCCAGCCCCAATAGACAGACCAGACTGCCGATCAGTGTTGCCAGCAGCATCATGCGCCCCAGGGACTGAACGTAATGGCCGGCAATGGCGGCGGGTAGGGTGAGCAGGGCCAGTACCAGGATGAGGCCGACGACCCGGATCAACAAGACCACGGTGACGGCGACCATCACCAGCAAAAGCAGATAGAAGAAGATGACCGGGATGCCACGCAGGTGGGCAAACTCCTCATCGAAGACCACCGCCAGAAATTGCTGATGATAAGCACCGACCAGGGCCAGCAGGATGAGATCGAGCCAGCCCATGAACCAGAGATTCTCATCCGGCACCAGCAGGATATTGCCAAACAGGTAGCTCATAAGGTCAGCCTGATAGCCCGGGGTTCTGGCGATGAAGAGCACCCCAATGGCCATGCCCACGGCCCAGAGGGCACCAATGAGGGTATCCTCTCGGGTCTGCCAGATCAGGCGAATTCCGCCGATGAGCAGAGCAGCGATAACCGCTGCGATCAGAGCGCCATTCATGGGGTCGAAGCCAAAATAGACTGCGGCGCCCATGCCGCCCAATACCGAGTGGGCGATGCCGCCAGCGATGAAGGTGAGGCGTTTGACCACCACATAAGTGCCGATGACACCACAACCGACGCTGGCCAGCAGTCCGGCCATCAGAGCCGACTGTAAGAAACCATAGGTGGTGAGGGCGGCGAAGAATTCAGTCATCGTCCGTGCCCGTGCGTCACCATGCGTATCGGTTCACCATAGAGATCCTGGATGATCTGGCCGTTGATGGCATCGGTCTGGTGACAGACTAGGGAGCGGTTGATGCAGGCTACACGGCTGACATAGGCGGAGATAAAGGCGATATCGTGGGAGACCACCAGGATGGTCAGGCGTTGGTTGAGCTGTTGCAAGAGGTCGAAGATCTCTCCCTCCATGCGCTGATCGATGTTGGCGGTGGGTTCGTCCAGAATCAGGATCTCTGGCTGACTGACCAGGGCCCTGGCCAAAAGGATGCGTTGCATCTGGCCGCCAGAAAGGCTGTTGATCTGGCGTCTGGAGAGATCGCTGGCTTCTACCTCGCGCAGGGCTGCGCTCACTGCTTGGCGGTCTGTGGCGCTATAGCGGGACGGTAGCAGCCAATGACGCCGATTACCACCCAGGCGGCCCATGGCAACGACCTGTTCGACGCTGATGGGGAAATCACGATTGAAGCTCGGATACTGAGGGACGTAGCCGATGCGGTGGCTGGCCTCGATGGGGCTGCGGCCCAACACGCGAATTTGGCCGCTTTTGGGTGGCAGTAGGCCAAGAATCAGCTTAAGCAAAGTGCTTTTGCCTCCGGCATTGGGGCCGACGATCCCGAGAAACTCGCCTTCCGCCACTGACAGTTGGATATTCTCCAACACCGGTGGTTCGCCATAGGCAAAGCTGATCTCCTTGATCTCAATGACTGGTGGTGCGGTCACTGGGGGGCTTCTCCCACCAGGGCATCAGCGACGCGTCGGAGATTGGCGGCATAGTCCATAGCCAGCGGGTTGAGGGCTACTACCTGACCCTGGATGGTCTGGGCTACCTTGGCCGCAGCCTGGCGACTGAACTGGGGCTGGACGAAAATAGTGTGGATATCCAGTGCCCTGGCCTGATCGATCAGGGCCGCCAGCCCCTTGGGGCCAGGGGATTTGCCCTCATACTCGATGGCAACCTGGTGCAGGCCATAGGCCTGGGCGAAATAGCCCCAAGCCGGATGGAAGACCAGGAAGCTGTGGCCCTTAACTGGCGCCAGGCGTTGTCGGAGTTCCTCGTCCAGACTGCTCAATTCTGCTTTGAAGGTCGCATAGCGATCGGCATACTCCTGGGCATGGGCGGGATCAAGCAGCGCCAACCTTTTCTGGATCGCTTTCGAGATACGGATCACCAGTCGGGGATCGGTCCAGACATGGGGGTCCAGCTCTTTTTTGTGTGGATTTTCTGAGGTTGAATGCTGCTCGTGCTCGTGCTCGTGTGCAACCATGATCAGACGGCTGATGCCCACATTGGGATCGAGGATAGGCAATTTCGGGTACATGGCCTGGATTTTCGGTACCCAGGCGGCTTCAAAGTCAGCGCCACTGAGTACGTAAAGCTGGGCCTGACTCAGATCGGCAATCTGGCGTGGTGACGGCTCATAGCTGTGTGGGTTCTGGCCGAGCCCGACCATGACCCTCACCTGCACGTGGTTACCACCAACCTTCTCCACAAAGGTTTTTTGGGGTGGTACACCAACGAATACCATCAGCGGCTCTGCCCAAAGTGAAAGGGGTAGAAGGGTTAGGACGGCGAGCAAAAGGCGTTTGATCAGATTAAGGGTCATGGGGCTGGCCGAAGTGAACAAAGGATAATGTTATATTATTTCACTTTGAGCCAACAGCCAATGGGGATAGCGAGGTGATTGCCCGCAGGAGCGGGCTCCCCATTCACTTCACCTTCATGCCCGGCTCAGCCCCATCATCGGGGTTGAGAATGAACAGCTCTTTGCCTCCAGGGCCCGCCGCCAGCACCATCCCTTCGGAGAGGCCGAAGCGCATTTTGCGTGGTGCCAGGTTGGCGACCATGACGGTGAGTTTGCCTTCCAGTTCTTTCGGGGCGTAGGCGGACTTGATGCCAGCAAAGACGTTGCGGGTTTCGCCGCCCAGGTCCAGGGTGAGTTGCAGCAGTTTGTCGGCCCCTTCCACATGGGCGGCCTTGGCAATGCGGGCAATGCGCAGATCCACCTTGGCAAAATCCTCAAAATCGATGGTGTCAGCGATGGGGTCTTTGGCCAGCGGGGAATCCAGCTTGGGTTGCGGGGCGCTGTTCATGCTTTTGAGGTCCTCTTTTGAGGCTGATACCATGGCCTCAATCTGTTTGGGATCGACCCGGGTCATCAGGGGATTGAATTGGGCGATTTTGTGGCTGAGCAGGGGCTGCAACAGGGCTGTCCAGGTTAGGGCACCAATCTGCAAAAAGTCCTCTGAGGCCTGAGCAGTGACGGGCAGGATGGGCCGCAGGTAACCAATCAGCAGGCGATAGAGGTTGATGCCCATGCTGCAAACGGCCTGAAGCTCGGCCTCTTTACCGGTCTCTTTGGCCATGACCCAGGGCTTTTGCTCATCGATGTATTGGTTGGCGCGATCTGCCAGGGCCATGATCTCGCGCACGGCCCGGCCAAATTCGCGGTTTTCATAATGGGTGGCGATGTGCTCACCGGCCTGAACGAAGTCGCTGAAGAGTCCAGGGTCGGCCAGGGTGTCAGCGATTGTATTGTCGAATCGCTTGTGGAGGAACCCGGCGCAGCGCGAGGCGATATTGACCACCTTGCCCACCAGATCGGAGTTGACCCGCTGGGCAAAATCCTCCAGGTTGAGGTCGATGTCGTCGACTCCGCTGCCCAGCTTGGCGGCAAAGTAGTAGCGCAGATATTCGGGGTTGAGGTGCTCCAGATAGGTGCGGGCCTTGATGAAGGTGCCGCGGGATTTGGACATTTTCTGGCCATCGACGGTCAAGAAACCATGGGCGAAGACGGCGTTGGGCTTGCGGAAACCAGCCCCTTCCAGCATGGCGGGCCAGAACAGGCAGTGGAAATAGACGATGTCCTTGCCGATGAAGTGATACAACTCGGCCTCGGAATCCGCTGACCAGAAATGGTTGAAGTTCAGGTCTTCGCGACGATCACACAGGTTCTGGAAGCTGGCCATGTAGCCGATGGGGGCATCCAGCCAGACATAGAAATATTTGCCGGAGTGATCAGGGATCTCAAAGCCGAAGTAGGGGGCATCGCGGGAGATGTCCCACTCTTGCAGGCCCGTCTCGAACCACTCTGCCAGTTTGTTGGCCATCTCCGGCTGGAGCCGGTCGCGGGTCCAGGTCTTGAGGCTCTGCTCAAAATCCGCCAGTTTGAAGAAGTAGTGCTCGGACTCCTTGTCCACCGGTTTGGCGCCAGAGATGGCGGAGACCGGATTGATAAGTTCAGATGGAGAATAGCTGGCACCGCAGATCTCACAGTTGTCCCCATATTGATCTAGGGCGCCGCACTTGGGGTTGGGACATTGGCCTTTGATAAAACGATCTGGCAGGAACATGTCCTCAACGGGATCATAGGCCTGGGTGATGGTGCGGTTGGCGATATGACCGGCATCGCGGTTGCGTTCATAGATGGTGGTGGCGAATGCGCGATTCTCTTCCGAATGGGTGGAGTGAAAATTGTCGAAACCGATGGCGAAGGCGGCGAAATCGGCCTGATGCTCCTCTTTGATCCGGGCGATGAGTTGTTCAGGTTCGATTCCCTCCTGGCGGGCGCGCAGCATGATCGGGGTGCCGTGAGCATCGTCCGCGCAGCAGTAGAGGCACTGATGGCCCCGCATCTTCTGGAAACGCACCCAGATATCGGTCTGTAAATATTCTACCAGGTGCCCTAAATGTATTGGGCCGTTTGCGTAAGGCAGGGCGGATGTTACGGCGATTTTGCGAGGCATTATTCTTCCTTGAAGATTAGTTCTTTTTAGGTT
>JBNKLG010000067.1:0-15858 GCA_050292235.1 Sedimenticolaceae bacterium
TCATGATGCCGGGTCTGAGCGGCTACGATGTCTGTCGTGAACTGCGAAAACAAGATCCGGCCATCCCTATCATCTTCATCAGTGCCAAATCCGAGGAGATTGACCGGGTGGTAGGACTGGAGCTGGGAGCCGACGACTTCATCATGAAACCCTTTGGCGTACGCGAGGTCATCGCCCGCATCCGCGCCGTCACCCGCCGTACCCTGTTGAGGCAGGAGGAAAAGCCAGAACAAAATGCCTCTTTCGAGATGGGCAACCTCAACATTATCCCCAAAGAGCTGCGGGCCCGTCGGGGAGAGATCAGCATCGACCTCAGCCTGCGCGATATCTGTATTCTGCGCACACTGTTTCAAAACCGCGGCAAGGTCATTAATCGAGACGAACTATTTGACACCTGCTGGGGCCAACGCTATCTGCCCAGCAGTCGCAGCCTGGATCAACACATCTCCCAACTGCGCAAACGCATCGAGACCGACCCCAAGAACCCGACCCTGATCCAGACCGTCCATGGGTGTGGCTATCGATATGAATAAAGATTATTTAAAAAACCTCCCAAGCATCTTGGATACCCAGCTTTTATTGATTTTATTTCTGATCACTTCCGCATAGTATTGATCTTCCTTTTGAATATGAGCCACCAGCCAAATCCTGAGATCATTCAGCAAGCGACGTGAGATATCCTTACCATTAACCCACTCTTTTTTATGCTTTTTAATACCGTCAGTAAATAGCTTATGCACCCGACGATGGCCTTCAACATGCTCATATCCATACTCCGCCATCAAACTCTCCTCAAAAGAAAAATGTGAGACGCAATAATCAAAGAGGCCATCAAATACAGTATCTATTTCGTTTTTATTATCGGACTTGATTGCATCATGTAGTTGGTTAATATAATCCACAATTTTGCGATGCTGCTCATCTATGACATCAATACCTATATCGTAAGAATCATCCCATACAAAAAACATAGTTCTGCCCACCTCTAAAATTTGCGTGAAATTAAGGAAGAAATCGAGAAATTCTATTCAGCATACCATGCTATGACGCCATGAAAGCACCAAAATGGGAATCGGGAATCCCCCTTAAACCACCCTGCTTAGCCAAGAGGCTTTTCTGTCTTCATCGCTGCTCTGTCCATCACCTGAGTGTAAATCATGGTGGTTCTTACATCTTTGTGACCCAATAACTCCTGCACGGTTTTGATGTCATACCCGTCTTCCAGAAAATGGGTCGCAAAACTGTGACGCAGGTTATGGCAATTGCCATCTTTATGGATGCCAGCTGCCTGAACAGCCTCTTTGACAACCCCTTGTATTACGGACTGGGCAATATGATGTCGTCTGACTTTTCCTGAGCGTGGATCGGTGGAAAGTGTGGCGGCAGGAAACAGGTATTGCCACCGCCACTCTTTAGATTCCCGGGGGGATTCACTGGCCAGCGTGGAGGGCAGGTAGACCTCTCCATAACCCTTGGCTTGATCTTGGACGAAAAGTTCAAGCGCCTTGGTTGTTTGCTCACGAATGGGCTGCACCAGAGAGGGGGGCAATAAGGTTACGCGATCCTCTTCTCCCTCGCTATTTCGTACCAGAATTTGCTGCCGCTCAAATTCGATGTCTTGGATACGCAGGCGTAATCCCTCCAACAAACGTAAGCCGGTTCCGTAGAGCAGCATGGTAATCAGCCGATAACGCTTATTGTCTATCTGCTGCATGATGCGCTCCACCTCATCGCGGGTAAAAACCGTTGGAAGTTGTTTAGGGTGCTTTACAGAAGCCAGTTGATCCAGTGCCAACTCCTTTCGGCCAAGCACCTCCCGATATAAGAAAATGAGGCTGTTGAGGGCCTGATTTTGGGTCGATGCACTGATTTTTCGCTCAACTGACAAATGGTTCAAATAGCTAAGAATTTCACCTTCCCCCATCTCTTTGGGATGACGCTGCTGGTGAAAGAGAATGTAGCGTTTGGCCCAGCTCAGGTAGGCCTTTTCGGTGCGAATACTGTATTGCTTACGACGAATGGCATCGCGCATTTTGAGGAGTAGTTTCGACTTACCGACAATCCAGTTGGTATCCAGGGGCTCATGAGCATCACTGCGGGACTGAGGGGCTGACTGCATCTTGCACGGGTCCTTATGCCTGTTTTTAAACCTCCCGCATACTAGGCGGCTTTAGCGGGCCTGACAAGAGATCAAAAAAGATCTCTGTCGGCCTGACCGCAGCCCATTTGTAGCAAAGCAGACAATGGACACCACGTCTACCACCTAACCTACTGATTCAAAACAACTCAACAAGCTGGCCCAGGATTTGCTCTAAGCAGAAACATCGATCACTTTGGGGTACCCTCTCATGAGCAATCAGACGCTAACCATCCTGGCAGCAGGCATCATGGATAACCAGATCGTCCCTTATCTGGGCGCTGGTGTACTCTCTCCCGTCGCCCACAGCGAAACCGGAGAGAGGATCCCCGCCGACAGTGACAGCCTCATCCTGGCCATGAACAACGGTCGCCCCATGGCCCCCAGACTGATGTATGAATTCCCCCGCGCCGCCATGGATGTGGAGTTGAAACGAGGCCGTAACGCCGTCACACGGTTTCTCGACACCACCTATGGCCAGAACAGTTGGAGCCGTGCCCCGCTGCATAAGTGGCTGGCCGACATCAAACCCAAATATGTCATTGATATCAACCGCGACACCCAGTTGCAGGAGAGCTATGCAGATACCCCTCACACGCTGATCCGCGGCATCTCGCGGATTGCGGGTACCGATTACCGCTTTCGCATCCACCACTACGATGGCAAGCACTATTCCGCGAAAGAGATTGATCAATCCGAAGTCGATACTTCGCTGCCGATCCTGTTCAAACCCATGGGCAGTCCACTACCGGATGCCACCTATATTGCCTCCGATGCCGACTACGTGGATTACATCACCGAACTCATGGGCGGCTTTGCCATCCCCGATTTCGTCAAAGGTTACCGCCAGGGCAAACAATATCTCTTCATGGGGCTGCGCATGACCCGGGATACCGAGCGCATGGTGCTGTCGGATTTCATCTATGCCGCCGATTCACCCGCCGGTTGGGCACTAATCCCCGAGCCCAACGACAAGGAACGCCGTTTCTGTCGCAAAATGAACATCGAGATCATTGAGGCGGATGTGGACGACCTCCTCGCTGCAACCGCCGATCTACGTCCAGGTACAACCCCAGCGGGCAACCAGCCCGCCCTGAACGTCTGATCCCATGGCTCAATTTCGACCCTGCCAGGGCCAGACCGCCTGCCGCGATGACGGTGAGCGTTGCCTCACCTGTGGCCGTTCCCTATTGGAGATCGCCATGCTGCGCAATGCCATCGACCAACTTGCCCATGTGGCGCAGCTCTTTGACTATGACAATAGCAACGAATATGCCGACTACATCAGTCACAAACTGAAGAAAGTTCTGAAACACCGAAAAAACAATCCATCAAACTAACCCTGGAGACCAACCAAGATGTCACTCGATCGTTACAAAGCCGACGGCCTGCTGTTCAACCAAAACTTTCTCGAAGAGACCAGCGAAGCGGGTCTCAAAGGCTATCGCGGCGAACTGGTCTTGATAGAGGGCGGCATCGCCGACGAAAAGGGCCATGCCAAGCCGCCGGAGGATGTCATGCGTGGTGTGGCCATCCTGGCCAGTGACAAAATACAGCTCATTATCGGCGCCATCGACGACATCAAGTCCCTGCCCACCTTTGTGAGCAAATACGGCGCGGACTTTACCGCCAACATGATCGCAGTGATCTACGTAGTCAACATCGATAAGCCAGCCCAGGTCAGTCTGGGCGAACAGAATTTTGTCCTGATTCCCTTACAGCAGGGGGTGCCCTGGAACGAAATCATCGATGAACTGGCCCTGGAAAAGAGCGATTTTAAGGGCATGTCGGCAGCGGACAAGATCGTCAAACTGCGGGATGAACTCAAAGAGTACAAACCCACTTATCCGGCCCAGTCGTTTGACGAGGTACTGGCATCAGCCACTACTGCCACCCGTGAGGGCTGGGGCGCGGTCTAGGCAATTCGGCAATCAGAGGGTAAGCACCCACCTGCTTCAGTGCCTGTTATGGGTTTATCGGTGTTTTTTGATGAAAACCCTCGGTTTGACTGGGCCGCCAGCCCAGATACCCAATCGGCGTTGCTGAGCCCCGGCCCGGGCAGCACGATAGTTCCTTAAACGCGTGGAATCCAGCTCAGCTTCGTCGATGTTGACAAGGCCGTTGGCCACCAGCTCCTGGTTGACCTCTTTCCCCCCCCAGGTGATGTATCCACTGAGTTTGCCAGACAACTGTTTTCCCGGGATGCGGACTCGTACCTGACGTCCACCGATAAGGCCATTGAGTCGGCGTTTGGCGGCGCGACGGATGGCAGGGTCTCTGTCGATCAGACGGATGCCCCGCAGCCGAATCAAATACCGCCCACGGGTTGCGGTCAGCAGAGCGATGTCCCGACCGCTATAAACGGTGCTGACCTGGCCACTGAGCTCGGCTGATGATGCGGAGAAAGACAGCAACAGTAAGCAAAGCAAGAGGCCAGGCCGCCACCTCGTCATGGGCGTATAACTCCTTCAGTTTCCAGCTATTTAACCGCCGTTTCGATACTGTCGGAGCCGCCCCGGTTATCGGTCCAGGTGATTTTAAGCGTGTCGCCAGCCTTGGCGGTCACCCTGGCGTTCAGGTAGGGGTTTTTGGAAACGCCGCCACTGAGCATGGCGGTAAAAACGGGCTTGTCACTGATGGCCATGACCACTTCCTGGATAAAGTGCGATTCAATCTCTTTGCCCGTTGTTTTGTCTTTACGATTGCCACCCTCCATCGGATGGGTGATGAGTACTTTGATATCGGCCATGTTGCCTTTCAACTTGGCGCGTACCTTCATGCTCTTTTTTGCCATGGGATGTTCCTCTGAATCTGAATAGGGTTAAGTGCTGTAGTGGCAGGCCATTAGCCGCCGCAACCGCCGATGGTGACTTTAACCTCCTGGCTGGCGCTGTAGACTTTGCCTTCAGCCTTGATCAATGCAACAACGTTGCCGGTTTTTCCCATCTTGATACGGGTAGAGGCGAAAGCCTCAGTGCCTTCTCCCAACACAAAACTACTGGTTAGAGGAACCGGATTGTTGGACGCGATGATGCTGATGCTCTCGGCTTTGAGACTGGTACTGATTTTGACCGGCACCACAGCACCGTTTTCGGCAATCGTTGGAGCCTCAATGGTAATGGCATCGCTGGTTTCAGGGGCATCACCACCGAAAAGTGCTTTGATGGCATCGGCTTCAGTCTTGGCCTGAAAGGCCTCGGTATTCCAAGCTGCCAGTACCATGTTGGGCGCGATGAGGCCAGCAACCAGAGTAAGGCTGCCAGCAGCCAAAGAGCCTTTGAGAAAAACTCGGCGTTGAGCGTCAATGATCATAGGGTCAATACTCCAACTTGATTTGGTTTGTTTTTTAGGTGTCTCACTGGGACTGTCACCGGTAAAAAGGGTTCCCAATATGGGCTGGTAGCATACTGTACTGGCCTTTCAACGCAAGGGGGGAAGCTGAATCGGTATTTTGTCCGATTAGCCTTTAGAGTTGCGCTTTGCCTCCAGAAAGGCCTGTCGGCATTGCCTTAACCGTGCCGTGAACTTGGCTTTCTGGTAGTCGGACAGCGGATAGCGCAGGGCAGCCTCCAGTTGATAAACAGCAGCCTGAAACTCGCCACGCAGGTAGTGGTACTCCGCTCGATAGCCATGGGCCATGGCCGTATGATTCAGCTTGCCTTCGGCCTGGGACAGGCGGTGAAAGAGGCGCTCATCCTGAGGGTCTTTTTCCACCAATTGTTTGAGTATTTTGCTGGCGGCACTGTATTGTCCTGCCGCCTCAAATAACCCCAGGCGAGCCATGAGCAGAGGGAGACTGTTGGGTTGGTGGCGCAGCCCTGCCCGAACACTCTCCATAGCGGCCTTGGCTTGACCCGCTTGGGCTTGCGATTGCACCAGAGCGATGCGGAATTCATCAATACCAGGCCGCTCATTCGCCAAACGACTGAGAATGGCAATAGCCTTGGCATAATCCCGATGGCGCATCCAGGCCAGGGCCAGGCCGTACTCTTCGACGCTGCGATGCTGATATCGGCCGGTTTTGAGGGTGCCCTGGTAATGCGTCAGGGCCTGGCCGGCGCTGCGAAAGCCACGAACCCTGAGCCAGGCGCGCAGCAGGTGGTAACGCAGACCTTCCCTGCGCTGCTTGTAGGGGTACTTGTCTGCTCGCCCCTGGGTATCAGCGATACGGCTGGTGGAGACCGGATGGGTGCGCAGGAATTCCGGTAATTGGGTGGAATAACCCTGGTTGGCCTTGGCCATGTTGGCAAAAAAAGCAGGCATCGCCTGGGGATTGAACCCACTCTGATAGAGCAGCCTCATGCCAACCCGGTCCGCTTCCTGCTCGTTCAGACGGGAGTAGTTGAGCTGATCCTGCATAAGACCAGCCTGAACCCCGGTTACGGCCGCCGCACCGGCCTCTCCCCCTCCGGCAACGCCAATCAGTACGGCCCCCAGGAGGGCTACCGCCGCAGGGGTGCTCATCTTCTGAGCCCGGTAGAAGGTACGATAGAGATGCTTTTGAGTGACGTGGGCGATTTCGTGGGCCATGACCGAGGCCAGTTCGTCCTCAGACTGGGTGGTGAGGATCAGACCGGTAAAGATGCCTATCTGGGCATCGGGTCCCGCAAAAGCATTGACAGTGGTGCTGTCTATGAGGGAGAAACGGAAACGACGGGCGCTGCTGTGGCTTTTGCTGCTGAGGCGGTGTCCAAGGTCGTTGATGTAGTCTTCAAACACCGGCTCTTCAATAAACTGAAATCGCTGTTTAAGATCATTCAAAAAAGCACGGCCCAAACGGCGCTCGGCGGCAGGTGTCATCAGGGCATCAGAGGGGTCCCCGATATCTGGCAGTTGCTCCTCGGACTGCACCGGTGGCGGAGCCATTTTTGGAAAGCTCAAATCCAGTGCTGAACCCCGCTGGGTGCACAAGATCATGCCGCTCAACAGCAGGGTCCGAGCAAACTGATGGAGAGGTGCCAGCCCTCTGCCTCCATGTCTGGTTCCAATGTTCATGGGGCCTTATTGTCACGAAAGTGCTGCTTGATGTCGATGCTTCATGTGTTTTCGCCCACTGTTGAAATCCCTGTACTGGCAGAAGCGTTGCTGCACCTTGAAGAATCTCTCTGGGCAGGATAGAGTTGTCCGACTGAATTGGTGGGTTGTTTCATTCTGGTGAGTGTCAGTGGAAATGGTGCTGGCACACATTAGAAAAACAAAGTATTCTTATGCCGTTTTCTGGCCCTGTGGCCGTTTCACGGAATTTTCTCACCCAGCTTTCGGATGGCTCAGATGACGCCAAGTGATGGCATGGGTTGAATCAACATAATTATTGCAAACATTTTCAGGAGACTGATATGGACCAGACTTACTATGACGCCGTGACCAAGATGGAACAGATAGGTGTCGAGGACGAGTATATTCAGGGTTGGCAGGCCGGTTATCTGCAGAACCCACAGCGTGAAGAGCAGCGCACTACTGAAGCCTATGATGCCGGTTACGCCGATGGCGAAGAAAAGACCCTGGACAACCTCGATAACTGGAAAAAATAATTTTTCGTTATAGAGCCAGCGAAAAGAGGCGGTGATCCCGCCTTTTTTTGTGCCTTTCCCATTGAATTTCATTTCTTTTTCAGAAGTCGATCTGTCTGTTAACGCCTAACCCTTTCGGGATAAAGCCACTGGGTTGGATTTGTGTTATAAAATCTTTTTATTCTTTGATTAAGTCTTTGAGAGGATGGATCTATGGCAGACAGACGATTGCAGGTGTTTCATACCGTCGCTCGTTTGCTCAGCTTTACCAAGGCAGCGGAGTCACTGCATATGACCCAGCCTGCGGTGACCTTTCAGGTTCGCCAGTTGGAAGAGTATTTCAATACCCGCTTGTTTGATCGCACCCACAATCGCATCAGCCTAACGGCGGCCGGTGAACAGGTATTCCGGTATGCGGACCAGATCTTTGATCTCTATGCCCAAATGGAAAACTCGGTGCGAGAACTCACCGGGGAGATCCGTGGCATTGTGACCATTGGCGCCAGTACCACCATTGCGGAATACATGCTGCCCGCCATGCTGGGCAATTTTAAATCACGATATCAGGATGTGGACATTCAGTTGAAGGTCTCCAACTCCGAGGGGGTCGTACATATGGTGGAGTGCAACGCCATCGATCTGGGCGTAGTGGAATCTCCTGTCGGCAACAAAAACCTGGTGGTAGAGAGCTGTCGCGATGATCAGTTGGTAGCCATTCTGCCGCCAGGCCACGCCTTGGCTGATCGTGAAAACGTAAACATCAAAGTGTTGCTGGAATATCCTTTCATTTGCCGGGAAGAGGGCTCGGGTACCCGTGAGGTGATTGGTGAATATCTTCGTGAACAGGGACTGGATGATTCCATGGATGTGAGCATGGAGCTGGGCAGTCCCGAAGCGGTAAAAGGGGCGGTCGAGGCAGGGATGGGGGTGTCGGTCATGTCCATCTCCACCATTCAGAAGGAATTACGCTTAGGAAGTCTGGTGAGCTTACCTTTGGATCCACCGCTGATCCGCCCTTTTAATTTTGTGCATCAAAAACAGAAGTTCCGCTTAAGGCTGATGGAGGAGTTGCTCGACTTCGCCCGGGCCTATTGTCACGAAAACGCCTGATCCATCCGAGAGTTTCCCATGCAGTTTTTGACTATGAAGACCGCCAGCAATGGTGAAGAACGGCGATTATTGGATCTGTTTCGTGCGCTGGCAGAGCCAGACCGCATGAACCTGATGGCCTTCGCCGAGTTTCTGGCCAGTCGTTGTGAAGAGCCACCGGCTTCCGCCGCAGAGCCTCTTTCCACAGCCGAGCCACTAGGCCTGACTCGTCCAGACGAGGAATCGGTGATTGGCGCCATCAAGCGCCTGTCGAAAAGTTATTACATGCTCGACAGCACCAAGATGCTGGAGGAGACCTCGACCCTCATGAGTGCCCATGTGCTCAAAGGCCGGGAGGCCGTGGATGTGATCGATGAGCTGGAAGCGCTGTTTCAGCGCCACTTTACCGATTACCGTGCGGATCAGGAGAATCCCTGATGCGGCTATTGGCCGACTGGTTCCGCCGACAGTTCTCCAACCCCCAGATCGTCTATCTCACCACCATGCTGGTGGTGGGTTTCGGCATCGTATTGACCATGGGCGATATGCTGATGCCGGTGTTGGCCAGTATCGTTATCGCCTATCTGCTCGAAGGCCTGGTGGTCATGCTGGAGCGTCGAGGCATGCCCCGATTGGGGGCGGTGGTCCTGGTCTTTACGCTTTTCCTGCTGTTTCTGGTGGCGCTCTTTTTCGGTCTGTTACCACGACTGTGGCTCCAGGTCACCGAACTGGTGAATCGTTCGCCCTTGATGATTACCCATGGGCAGCAGATGTTGATGCAGTTACCCGAGCGCTATCCGGATCTCATTACCAGCACCCAAATTCAGGAGATCATGAGCGCTCTGCGTAGCGAATTGACCAGTTTTGGTCAACGGGTGTTGTCCCTATCCCTCTCATCGGTAGTGGGACTGATTGCTCTGCTGATTTATCTGGTGCTGGTGCCTCTGCTGGTCTTCTTTTTTCTCAAGGATAAAGCGAAGATCTTTGCCTGGTTGGGTCGTTTTTTGCCAACTGACCGTGCCCTGGCCACCCAGGTCTGGCATGACGTCAATCGCCAGATCGCCAACTATGTGCGAGGTAAGTTCTGGGAGATCATCATGGTGTGGTCCGCCAGCTTTGTAACCTTCCAGTGGCTGGGGCTGGACTATGCCATGTTGCTAGGTCTGCTGGTGGGGCTGTCGGTGATCATCCCCTATATCGGCGCGGCCGTTGTTACCCTGCCAGTGCTGCTGATCGCCTGGTTCCAGTGGGGCTGGGGGGCGGATTTCATGTGGCTGGCTGCAGCCTACTTCATCGTTCAGGCGCTGGATGGCAATGTCCTGGTGCCTTTGCTGTTCTCCGAGGTGGTCAATCTGCATCCCGTGGCCATCATTGTCGCTATTTTGGTATTCGGCGGTTTTTGGGGGTTCTGGGGTGTCTTTTTTGCCATCCCGTTGGCGACCCTGGTGCAAGCGGTGCTCAGTGCCTGGCCAACATCGACAACTGAGATTGAGGACGCGAGAGAAGCGGAGTAAAAGACTAAGAGGTCAGCCCCAGTTCCCTGAGCTTTCGGTACAGGGTGCGCTCACTGAGTCCCAATTGCTCCGCCAATAGTTTTCTCTCCCCGTGAAAACGGCTGGTGGCCCAGCGCAGGTAATGGGCCTCTGCCTCTTGCAGGGTCACCATCCCTTCAGGAAAGGGGGTGGGAATCTGGTGACTGTTATCCTGCACTTGTGGGGGCAGATGTTCCGGCAGGATGAGGTTGCCATCGGTCAAGATCAGGGCGCGTTCAATCAGGTTGCGCAATTCACGGATATTGCCAGGGAAGGGGTAGCGCTTAAGACGCTCAAAGGCCTCCTTGGACATTTTGACCTTTCGGTTAGGGGCAAAACGCAGTAAAAGATTTTTGATCAGTAGCGGCAAATCATCCAGACGCCTGCGCAAAGGAGGCAGGACAATGGGGAAGGTGTTGATCCGGTAATAAAGGTCCTGGCGAAACAGGCCCTCCGCTACCATAGTTTCAAGATCTCTGTGTGTGGCGCAGATCAGACGGAATTCGGCCTGAAGGGTCTCTACGCCACCAACACGGCGATAGGTGCCCGTTTCCAGTAATCGCAACAGTTTGACCTGTAGGGTGAGCGGAATATCACCCACCTCATCCAAAAAGAGTGTGCCACCCCGGGCAGACTCGATGAGGCCAATCTTTCGATGAATGGCGCCCGTAAAGGCGCCTTTTTCGTGCCCAAACAGCTCACTTTCAAACAGGGCTTCGGTCAAGCCGGAACACTCTACAGGCACGAAGGGGCCGTCAGCACGCGGGCTGGCCTCATGAATGGCGGAAGCAAACACCTCTTTGCCCGTGCCCGATTCACCCTGAAGCATGACGGTTGTCTCGCTGGGGGCCACTCGCTCCACCAGTCCCAGCAGCGTATTGAATTCTTTGGACTTGCCCAGTAAAGGGCCGACATGGGGGTCGCGGCTGGTTAAGCGGCAGAAGTGCATGATCTCCAAAAAGAAACGGATGTTACCCGGCTCATCGAAGATGGGGTGGATTTCAACGTCCACATGCTCTTCGCCGCTGGGGGTGTGGTGCAGATGAAGCAGCCGGGCAGGTTGACCGCTGTCCTTGGCGGCGCGTAGCGGGCAGTCCTCACCAGCTTTGTCGCAGGGCACGCTGTAGTGATGGGAGATCTGATAGCAGAGCGAACGTTTGCCGGTCGGAACCTCTGCCTCAAATTTGGTGATATAGCGACTGTTTCCCAGCAGCACTTCGTAGTTTGGCGAGATCAAAGCCGCAGGGTCCGCAAAGGCCTCCAGAATACCTTCCAGCTCAACCAGTGAAATTTCCTGCGGCAATGTGATGAATTGCGCCATTTGCCCTGACCAAATAGGCCAATTCTAACATTGCCTGGTTTTTTAGCGTGAGCTGAAGGTAGCGCTTGTTGGCGAAAAATCTGAATGACGTGTTTCCTCCGGATCGGTAGCGGTGAATCTCTTCTCTATCGAAGAGACTTCTCTGGGTGGGATGGCGGAAATTTAAAATCCTTTTGAGTGATTTGACGACCATATAGCTGCCATATTTGACAGTTAAGATGTCAATTATGTCCACATACAACCATTGTATTCATTGGTTTCTTATTTAAAAAAACCAATTAAATTATGCTGTTATTTGGTTATTTATGGTGAAAATACAAGACATTGTGTTTTCTTTGGGAAAAGGCGACATGATTGGCACCCTGTTTGCGATGGGGGATATATTTGGAACTGAGAAATGCTGTTCAGGTCACCGGTTCGCCATGACCTTTGTCTGGCCTGAAAGCATGAGGGTATCGGGGGAGCGGTGATGTGGAAATCGACCATTGTCAGAGAGATTACCTGGGTATTGCTGGTCAAGCTCAGTGCGCTTTGGCTGATCTGGTTTGCATTTTTTCATCAGCCCGACAGACAGGCGCCGGGTTCAGATGAGGTGGGTCAGCGGTTGCTTGGGGAGCTCAGGCCGGAACAGGAGGTTCTTTTCATCAACAGAGACAAACATTAGGAGTTGGTTGCATGGTTACAGAATCGGTGGTTGAACTATCGCGGTTGCAGTTTGCACTGACCGCGATGTATCACTTCCTCTTTGTCCCGTTAACGCTGGGTCTTTCATTTCTTCTGGTGATTATGGAGTCGGTCTACGTGATGACCGGCAAACAGATCTATCAGGATATGACCAAATTCTGGGGCAAATTGTTCGGTATTAACTTTGCCCTTGGGGTCACTACAGGGATCACCATGGAGTTCCAGTTTGGCACCAACTGGGCTTATTACTCGCACTATGTGGGTGACATCTTTGGTGCCCCGCTGGCCATCGAAGGCTTGATGGCCTTCTTCCTGGAATCGACCTTCATCGGCCTCTTCTTTTTTGGCTGGGACCGTTTGACCAAGCGTCAGCATCTGATGGTGACTTTTTTCACCGCCTTTGGCTCGAATCTCTCGGCGCTATGGATTTTGGTGGCCAATGGCTGGATGCAAAACCCGGTGGGGGCCGATTTCAGTTTTGAAACCATGCGTATGGAAATGACCTCTTTCAGCGAGTTGCTGTTGAACCCGGTGGCCCAGGTGAAATTTGTCCACACGGTTTCCGCCGGCTATGTCACCGGATCGGTATTTGTCCTGGGAATCAGCGCCTATTACCTGCTCAAGGGGCGTGATATCGACTTTGCCCGGCGTTCTTTTGCCATTGCAGCCGCCTTTGGTTTGGCCTCGTCGCTTTCGGTTGTGGTTCTGGGCGATGAGTCCGGCTATGAGCTGGGTGATGTGCAGAAGACCAAGCTGGCCGCCATAGAGGCCGAATGGGAAACGGAGCCCGCCCCCGCCTCCTTTACCCTCTTTGGCTTTCCCGATCAGGAGGCCGAAACCACCCATGCTGCGATCAAAATTCCCTGGCTCATGGGCCTGATTGCCACCCGCTCGACCAGCGAAAAGGTGATCGGAATCAAGGAGCTGAAGATTGAGCATGAAAAGCGTATTCGCAATGGCATGATTGCCTATGATCTGCTGCAAAAGCTGCGCAATGGCCAGACAGATGATGACACCAAGTTTGCCTTTGAACAGGCCAAAAAGGATCTGGGATACGGCCTGCTGTTGAAACGCTATACCCCCAAAGTGACGGATGCCACCGATGCACAGATCAAACAGGCAGTGAATGACACCATCCCCAAGGTGGCGCCCCTGTTCTGGAGTTTCCGCCTCATGGTGCTGCTGGGCTTCTGGTTCATTCTGCTCTTTGGGTTGTCCTTTTGGTCCTGTACCAAGCGTTTGGTGGCAAAAAGGCGCTGGCTGTTGAAAGCGGCTTTGCTGAGCATCCCTCTGCCCTGGATCAGCTCTGAGCTGGGTTGGTTTGTGGCCGAGTACGGTCGTCAGCCCTGGTCGATCGGTGAGGTGTTGCCGACTCACCTGAGTACCTCGACCCTGGGTACAAGCGATCTCTACTTCAGTATCGCTGGCTTTGTGGGCTTTTATACCCTACTGCTGGTGGTTGAGCTCTTTCTCATGTTCCGTTTTGCCCGTCTGGGTCCAAGCAGTTTGCACAGTGGTCGCTACCACTTTGAGCAATCGGCCAACGCAAAATCCTAAGGAGCCGCACAATGATTTTAGATTACGAAACCCTGAAACTGGTCTGGTGGCTGTTGGTCGGAGTACTTTTGATCGGCTTTGTCATTACTGATGGCTTTGATATGGGGGCAGGAGCCTTGTTGCCTTTTCTGGGTAAAACCGATGAGGAGCGGCGCATCATCATCAACACGGTTGGACCCCACTGGGATGGCAATCAGGTTTGGTTCATCACCGCTGGCGGTGCCATCTTTGCCGCCTGGCCTGCCGTTTATGCTGCCGCCTTCTCCGGCTTTTATATCGCCATGCTGCTGGTGCTGTTTGCGCTCTTCTTCCGACCAGTAGGCTTCGATTACCGCAGTAAGATTGCCGATCCACGCTGGCGCAAGACCTGGGATTGGGGCCTGTTTGTCGGTGGTGCCGTGCCTGCACTGCTGTTCGGGGTGGCGTTTGGCAACGTCATTCTGGGTGTTCCCTTCGAGCTGGATGAGCTGCTGCGTCCCAGCTATGGCGGCAGCTTTTTTGGTCTGTTGCGGCCCTTTGCCCTCCTGGCCGGGGTGGTCAGTCTCTCCATGCTGGTGATGCATGGTGCGGTCTGGCTGCACTTGCGGGCCGGTTCGCCGGTGCAGGAGCGTGCGCGCGTCGCTACGATCGGTGCTGCCCTGGTAATGTTTATGGCCTTTGCCCTGGCTGGTGCCTGGCTCTACATGGGAGGAATTGAGGGCTTCCGCATCGTTTCCCAACCACCACTGGATGCCCTGCCCAACCCTCTGGCCAAACAGGTAGAGATGGCGGAAGGGGCCTGGCTGACCAATTACAGCACCTATCCCTGGATGATGGCCGCCCCTCTGCTGGGTCTTGGCGGCGCTCTGCTGACGGCGCTATTGGCGTGGGTCAGGCGCCCAGGATTCGGCTTCGTTACCAGTGCCCTGACCATGGCTGGGGTGATATTGACGGCGGGTTTTTCCATGTTCCCTTTTGTGATGCCGTCCAATAGTTCGCCCGCCAGTTCATTGACTGTCTGGGATGCACCCTCCAGTCACTTGACCCTGACCGTCATGTTCTGGGCGGCAATGATCTTCGTGCCGCTCATTTTGGCCTATACCACCTGGACCTACCGGGCCATGTGGGGCCGGGTGACCGTGGAGCATATCCGCGAGCACGAGCACGAGGCGTATTGATCGGGAGTTTTTTTCTCAATCCCTTGTTCTGTCTTGCCAGGGACGGCGTGGGCAGGGCGATATGAATCACTGATTTGGAGATTTTTTCGATGTGGTATTTTACTTGGATCTTGGGGGCTCTCATGGCTTGTGGTTTTGGCATCATCAATGCCATGTGGCTGGAGTCGGAGAACTGGGCACAGCAGGAAAAGCAGGGTGACTGAGTCTTTGGCCGAACCGGCATCTGGAACAGGGGGGCAATGTATCCCCTATCCCAACCCCCTTTGGGCCTGTCTGATTTCCATCGCGCTGGCGGTTACGCTGTCGGCATCGATCCTGATCTTTCCCAGGGCAGTGGCAACCTCCATCTCTGGCGTCAATCATGGCTTGTTGAGTTTACTGCTTTGGGGGGCTGCTGCCGGCTTTGTGCATGGCGTCGGTTTTGTGCCACGGCTGCCAGTGTGGCGCATCCTTTTCCATCCGCTGCTGGGTTGGCCAGTGATGCTCTATGGCATTCTGACACTGTCTGGCATGCTCTGACGCCAGTGCTGAAGCCAGACAGTGTTCCCCGTCAATCGACCTTGAATCGTTGCATCAAATTCTGAATCTGCTCTGCAGCGGTTTTCAAGGTTCTTCCTGTCTCTTCAGTCTGGTTGGCAGTGTGGGCACTTTTTTGGGCCAGTTCGTTGACACCGAGCGTGGTACGTTCGATCTCTTCGGTGACAGCACCCTGCTCTTCTGCTGCTGCTGCAATCTCAGCATTCATGTCGCGAATCTGTTTGACCGATTCGGTAATGGCGTTTAAGGCTTCTTTGACATCGCTGGTCTGGCAAACGGTCTGTTGGGCACTCTCTTTGCTGGCTTGCATCAGCTGAGCCGTAGAAGCTGCCCC
>JBNKLG010000068.1:0-15205 GCA_050292235.1 Sedimenticolaceae bacterium
CTTCCATTAAGCTACCCCGCACGGAATCGGCCACTTCCAGCAGAACACTGCCTTCGTGATAGGGTTCGACCAGCGCCCAGACCACACGTCGGCGACCCGAAGGTAGAGACTCCAACACCCGGGCAATATCCGCAGGATGCAACTGATTGACCAGTTTTTTAAGATATTCAGTGCCTTGCCGGTCCACCAATGAGGCCACCAGTTCCTGATGGGGCTGGTGTTGATGTTCGACCATGCTTTTCACCAGCTCCTGGCGATCCAGAGCCTGGAGCACTTGAGCCAAGGTGTCTTGCAAACTGCGGGGATTCTTGCCCAGGGTTTTCATCAGTTACCTTGTTTTTGTTAAGGGGGAGAGCACGGGTCGCATCCCAAAGATTGCACCCTGCCGGATGCTGTGCTTTGCTAGCCCTGTGAAACTTCGCAGCCAGATTCTACTCTTCTTGCTCCTATTCGGGCTCCTGCCGTTGTTGTCATCGGTCATGATTACCCTGCCATTCGTTTTGGAGCGGGTTGAGCTGTTTTTTCACAAGGCCCATTTGCAAAACCTGCGGGCAGATTTCCGCAATCTGGACCACCACCTGGCCCGACGCAATGAAATCACCCGGGTGCTGGCCAAATTGCCTGAGCCCGGCATCATATTCGACAGCAACAGCGTTTTGCCTCGCAATCTGCCCCAGGAACGTGAACGCTACCGGCAATGGATCAACCGGCTCCTATCCAACATGCCGGATATCAACCAGATCCTTTTTTTACGGCCCCAGGGCAGACCCAGCTATTGGATTCATCGGGACAATGCCTCAGATCCCCTGCTCCCCTCAAAAACCGCTGTTCCCGCGATGCCGTCTCAGGAGCTGATTGCCGCTGCGCTGAAGGAAAACATTGACACCGTCCTGGTCAGCCCTATCACCGTCACAGAGGCCAACGGCAGCCCACAGTTGCTGTTGCACATTGTTGGACCGGTTACGCATCCTAAAGGCGGACAACCCATTGGCGCTGTCGTGGTGACCATCGACATCGCCGGTATGGCCAACATTTATCGCGATACCCTTTGGGTACTGGACAATGGCACCTACATGGGCACACAAAGTCTATTGCGCAACAATGCCAATGCTTTCAGCGATTTTCCCGGCCTCAAAGAGATCTTCGCTGAAGCCAAGCTGGCGCTCTGGCAGAATCACAACCAACAGGTCATCTGGCTACCCATTTTTCCGACCGAGGGTGGCGGCAACCTCTGGGTAGGCCGATCGGTAGACCCCTCGCCCATGGCACAGTTCAATCTGTCACTCTCTTTTCGGGTGATTCTCATCATCAGCCTGCTGGTGGTACTGACCTTTTTGGCTGCCCATTGGGTCGCACGCCGTTTCGAGCGCCTCAGCAGTCAACTGACCGAGGGGGTCAGACGGGTGGTGGAATACAACGAACCTGTGGTTTTTGGCTGGCGACGCCCCCGGGAATTACGCTGGCTGGGGGAAAAACTCACTGCCCTCGCCCAACAGCAGCAAGAGAACGTCACCCGCCTCCGCGGACATGCCAGGGCCCTTGAGTCATCCAACCGCTATAAGTCCGCCTTTTTGGCCAATGTCAGTCATGAGCTGCGTACTCCCCTGAACTCCATCTTGCTGCTATCCAAACTGATCTGCGATCCTGATGCACAGCTCCCCTCCGATGCCCTGGAAAAGGCCAGAGTTCTCCATGAGGCTGCCAGCCATTTAAAAGATTTGATCGATAACATCCTGGATATGTCCCGCATCGAAGCGGGGCACGCCAGTCTCAACATAGAATCCGTGCATCTGCCCACCCTGCTACGCAACATCTGCGGACTGATGCGCCCTCAATTTGAGGCCAAAAACATTCAACTCAATCTGGAATTGGAGCCGGGGGCGACAGAAACGCTGGTCAGTGATCCAGGCAAAATTACCCAAATCCTGCAAAACCTGCTATCAAATTCGGTCAAATTCACCGAACGGGGGGGGGCTACCCTACGACTGCATGGCGAACGCCCGGAGAAACGCTATCCTATTTGCATCAGCGTTGAGGACACGGGCATCGGCATTCATCCCAGCAAACAGACCAAAATCTTTGCCGCCTTTGAGCAGGCCGATACGGCCACAAACCGGCGCTACGGCGGATCAGGACTGGGCCTGACCATCAGCCGCCAATTATCGCAACTCCTTGGTGGAGATATCTTTGTCCAAAGCCGCCCCGGCAAAGGCTCAACCTTTGCCTTGGGCCTACCTGCCCAGCTTGAGGAATCCCATGCCGTCAACCGCCCCGTAAGCCATCAAACCCCCGAGGACCCTGATGAAGAGGCGGACAACGTTTCTTCTCCCATTGCTGATTTCAATCAACAGTCTGTCTTATTGGTCGATGACGATCTGCAATCCCTGCTCCGCTTAACCCCGCTTCTGGAGAGCTGGCGACTCAAGGTCTTTGCCGCTGATGACAGTACCGAAATGATCGAAACCCTGTCCGATGGTGACTGCCGCCTGGTCATCCTCAACGGTGCCCTGCCCAGTAAAGAACTTGACGCTTCACTCGCCCATTTGATGTCACTGAGTCCCGATAAGCGGCCCGCCACTGTCGTCATGGCAAAATCGAAAGATCAGAAGTGGGAGGCAGCCGATCTGGTTCTGCCGCCCCCCCTCAGTCCCAAAATTCTTCAAGCTACCATCGCCATTTTTTTGCTGGAGCCCTTATGAAGCCCTACGCTGGTTTCACCTTACTTGCCGTCGATGACAACGGGCATAACCTCTATGCCCTGAAGCAGTTACTGCAGGCCCACATGGACATCAGCCTCCTGGAGGCCACCAGAGGCAGTCAGGCATTAGAGATAGCGCGAACCAGACCAGATATCGACCTTATCCTGCTGGATGTGCAGATGCCGGAAATGGATGGTTTTCAAACCGCCTCCATGCTCAAGATTCGCAAGAAGACCCGTGATATCCCCATTATCTTCCTCACTGCAGCCTTCAAATCCGAGGAATTTCAGCAAAAAGGCTACGACGTGGGGGCGGTGGACTATCTGCTCAAACCCATCGACGATAACCAGCTTATCAATAAGATCAGCACCTATTTCCGCCTGATTGAGAAAGAGCGTAATCTCAACCAACTGCTGGAGCAGCAGGTGGCCGAGCGCACCGCCGAATTGCGTCGTACCAACCAGCACCTGAACAGTGTGCTCAATCAGATGGGTGAGGCCTTGCTGTTACTGGCCCCGGACGGCAGCATCAAACGGGCCAATCCCTGCGCCTGCCAACTGCTGGATTATCGGGAAGAGGATCTCTGTGGGATGGCCATCGGCGATGTGTTTGAAGAGCCGGAAGATGAACAGGCCGGGGCCTTCATGGGCATCTGGCTGGAGGCCCTGATCCGCACCGGCACCCTCAAGGAGATCGAGGCCCGCTTCATCACCAAAGATGATGGCCGCATCCCGATTTTGTTCTCCCGTTCGGCGATCCTCGACGAGGCAGGTACAATCACTGACATCATCTGTATCGCCAAGAACATGAGCGGATACATCAAGCAGACCAACGACACCAAGGAGAATCCGAATGAGTGACGCGCCCGAGCAGGCAGAGATTCCCGGCGAGGACACCGAACTCACGGCCCAGATCCTCAAGGCCATGGCCCATCCGTTACGCTGGAAGATTCTTTGTACTCTGGGAGAAGCGGAGCTTTCCGTGGGCGAGATCGTCGAACAGACCGGCACTACCCAAAGCAACATCTCTCAACATCTGGAACAGTTGCGCAACAAACATATCCTGATATCACGTAAAGAGGCCAACCGCATCTACTACCGCATTCGCAACGCCAAACTGCTGGAGCTGATCGGCATCATGCGCAACGTGCTTTGTCCGGCGAATCTGGATAACCGGTTTCGGTAACAGCGGCTATTAGACTCGTCGCCCAGAAAAGGGCGACGGTTGATTTATTGGAAAAAGAGATCAGCGGCGCCAGCAATCCGTCAAAGGATCTACCCCAGAATAACCTACAGCACTTTTATTACCAGCCTGGTTATAGGTGAAATCGCCGCATTTATCTCCCGTCATGCTACCCGTTCGCGTTGCACGAATCGTAAAGGTGGTGGGCGTCACTGCTGTAATGGTCAAATTGTAATAGGGCGTACCCGCATCCAGAGGCACCTGAGCGGGCATGATGGTCGGCGCACCCGTATCACCCCCTGCTGGACAGCCTGCAACATGCGTAGTGCCGGCCCCGCAATAGCCATTGGTCTCAGTGGCATGCTGCTCCAGCTTGGAAGCCAGCTCCATCAAGGCCCCGGCGGCATCGGAGCGTTTGCCTCTGGCAACCGCCTCCTGATAGCCAGGAAGAGCGATGGCCGCCAGAATGCCCACGATAGCAACCACCACCAGCAGCTCGATCAGTGAGAAGCCTCTATTACCTCGTTTCATAACAGGGTCCTTTTGGTTGCAGATCATCATCGTATTTACTCTTCAAACAGCTCTTTCCAGGAGAGGCGGCCGGTCTTACCACCATCCAGTTGTTGGATAGCCTGACCTGTTGCTGTTGTGCTATCCACATTCGTGTGATAAGCCCTATCACCAATAATATTGGTTCCGCCGGTCAGACCCACACGTGTTCCGCCCAACGCATTGCCTCCCAGCAAATCCGAGGAATCGACAAGGCCATCGCCAGTACGATCCATAACCGCCTCATCCGGGCGTCCGCCATTTTGAATATCCAGAGCCATAAACCAGCCGGAACCACCTGCATCACAGGGTTCAGGTGAGGGGATGGTCGTTCTGAAATAGAGGATGCCACCACGCAATACGGTATCGGTTACCGAGCGTTCACGGGTATCGGGAAAATCGTAATACCAGCCATCATTCGTTCCGTAGACCACGGTGTTATCACTCATCAAACGCCAGTCGGTTAGCGGCATGGTTGAGGTCTGGGCCACCAGATCAGCTCGCGTTTTGTTCCCTGTAGCATCGTCATCCCAAACGCCATACATGGTCTGGGTATCGCCGTTAAGTCGATCATTATCCGTCAAATACTGGCCTGTACCCACCATCACCAACACATTAGGCAGATTGGTTGGGGTATCACTGATGCCTGGTGTCTTGGCGACCTCAGGACGCATTGTGATCGGCTGAGGTTTGCTGGCACTGTCTTTTGCCACAAACAATGGCGCCGCCCCACTGCCATGCGCAATACCCCAATTGCTCGTATTCGAATCCGAAATATCAAAGGCCCAGACATTGCCCAGCAAGTCGCCAGCGTAGATTCGGTCGGCAATAGAATCACCGTCCAGGTCAACAGCTGTCGGGCTGGAGATGCCATTGCAATTACTAGCGGCATCTTGACAATCGCCACTGCCTGCAATGCTGCCTGCAGGTACAGGGATGTCGATAATATCCCCTGAATCCCAGGTACCATCAATGCCCTTTTCAATGAAGACAATGAAGAGGTGGCCCTTGCCGTCACCACCATCGGCGTTATAGCCATTTCCGAAGATGGCCGCCCAACGGGCAACTGTCTCACTGGCCACCGACTTGGTGGCGTGTACAGGCACAATCATGGGCCGACTGTAGGTATAGCCCAGATTCGGGTTGTCATCCGAAGTAAATTCCCACAGTACCCGCTCAGCTGCGTTGGCCGCCGTCAATGTGGATGGGTTGGTCATTTCCAGGGCATAGATACCCCGGCCACCACCGCCCAGCCCACCG
The DNA here is from genome assembly GCA_050292235.1 of Sedimenticolaceae bacterium. Taxonomy (GTDB): domain Bacteria; phylum Pseudomonadota; class Gammaproteobacteria; order Chromatiales; family Chromatiaceae; genus JBNKLG01. Next base: position 5,691 of record JBNKLG010000068.1, read on the forward strand.
ACAGCAACAGTTTTCCACTTGGTACCGGCACCCATGTTGATATAGACATCATTGATCGTCGGCGTCAGATCAACATAGTACTTATGGGCATAATCGTTTTCGGTCAAATGGTGCAGGCCTGAATCGATGGCGCTGGAATAGACGGCACCGGGAATATAGGCAAAGCTCTCGTTACCGTTTGCATCGTCATAAGCGTGCAACATGCCATCATTGCCGCCCACATAGACCCTTCCGGCCCGGCTGGCGTTATCCGCTTCAAACGTCGAGTAGGCAGCGCTGCCACTGTTATTGGGAAACAGGTTGCTCCCATTGCCGTCCGGCCATCCAGCCCTGGGCACACCCACAAAGATGGGGCTGGAGTGGATCATATCCCCCAGTCGGCTATCGCGCGCACGGAAGGCATAGCCAGCGCCCTCATTACTCCGATCACCGCGAATATATTCCAGCTTGGCCTGGGCCCTGGCCACGGGATCTGTCCCACCGGCAGCGTTGGCCTGTAAATCCGCCTGCTCGGCGGCGGTCAGATTGGCCCACTGAAAATCCACGCCATCACTGGCGCCCATTGTCGTGATCTCTCTTGCGGTCAATATCGACGCATTCGAGATGGCATCCAACTGCGTAGCAGCACTCCAATTGGCTGTCGATGCAACCGCACCAGTGACCGGATTCAGGGAATACGACGCCAAATCGCCAACCCAGCCACCCGAGTTAAAGGTAGAGACATAGATATTGGTTCCCGTCGTCAACGTCGCCGCATTAAAGGATGCCGCAGAGGCCGCACCATTCCGGGACATGGCATTATTGACCATGGCCGTCAAGGCGGTCTGCAACTCAGCCGGACTGGAGGCCGACATGTAGTCGCCACGTCCGTTATAGGCCGCATGGGCCAGATCATCAATGGTTTTGGAACCGGTTAAAGAGCCCGTGGGCCACGCCGGTGCTGTCGCCGCCGCTGTGGCGGTACATTCCGACTGATAGTTGTAGACCCGATGGGGTGGAAAGGCTGAAAAATTCAGGCTTGAAGACAGACCAAAAGAGAGCGTATAGGTCACCATATGCTGGCCAGGATTCTGATCCACCCCGCACTGGGTGGGCACCTTATTGGCCAGGCTTTGAAGATCTCGCTCGTAGTATTTCATGGCGATATCGGCCAGTGTATTGGATTTGCCATCCGCATACTGATCACCATCAAACTTATAGGTGGTCGGTCCATCGACCCAGGTTGAGCCATCATTGTCGCTGTTGCCGATAGAGACTGATCCCGAATTGTATTCACCATCGGTCACCAGAATGGTGCTGTTCGTCTGACACATCCCCGCTGGCGTAGTCGCTGGAGAAATGGCTGTGCGTTCAACCGGGCATGGGGTAGAGCCGCCAAAAATAGTGCTGTTAAAGGTATTGCTGTTGTTACAGCGATAATACTCACCAGATCCCTCCAGGGCTGGCAACAACGGTGTACCCCCATCAGATTGAATACGGGAAATGGTGTCCTGCAGAGCCACTTTGTTGGCCGCTACGGTCATACTGGCATTCAGGCTTCGCTGTCTGTTGTGAATCGTCGACAACCCCATGCGCGCAGCATCGGCATTTTCAACCACCTGCGTGAGGGCACTCTTCATCACATACTCACGACGCCGGTGGTATTGATACCAGTTGGCAAAGTTTTGTATCTCTGCCGCGTAGGGACGCAGCATACAGCTGGAGGAGTATTGAACCGATGCAGAAGCCGTGAGCCCCCCGGAACAGACCGGTGTCGTCGCTCTAATCTGAATCTCCCGGTGATTATCGTTCGGATCAACGGGACCATCCTGGCCGTCGCTATCTCCCGCATTAGAATCTACCCAGACATAGTAGGTCGGGATATAGAGATTCATGGTCAACGAACTGTTATTGGGCCGCCTGGTGGTGACACTATGCGTTGCCGTCAAATCCAGCGTTGATCCTAATGACAAATAAGCATTCACGCGTGCCGCCGTTGACGACGCATTGGCATAGGTCGAACCCGCATTATCCTGACCATGCCAGGGTTCATAGGTCTGTGTCGGGTTATAATAGGCCTTGTTATAACTGCTATTGCGGCCACGCCACACTTCAGAGGAGGAACCCAGAGCAGACTCTGTCGGAACAACCCAGCGATTATAGACATGGTCCACATTTGGTGTCGTATAGTAGTAATCTGCTGAGCGGCTATAACCCCCATTGGTATCCATAGTGCCAAGATCACCAACGGTCTCTGGTGTCATCATCTCAAAGTCCATGGAACCCGAATCATCCACCGTAAAGAAGATATTGGGTTCAGCACTGCTCTTCACAAAGAGAGGCACTGAGTCCAGCACACCGGGGGCGGCATGAACCTGCGACGCAGCAACCAACGCTGAAATCGCCAGGGCCAGGTGCCAGGAGTGATGTTGTGTTTTTTGATATTTATCCATTGTGATCTCCTTAATATCCGCACTCAGAGCTCAGGGGCATACCCTGGGATCAAAATATTTTCCCGTAATGAGAGACAAGGGTGGTCGAGGTATTGTCGGTTCCGCCGGTCCCTCTGGCCACGATGGTGAAGGCAGAGACAGGTGAACTGAAATTCTGCGTCTCATAACCAGACGTCATGGAGAGTGAGGGGGTGTCATCACTGATCACTTCAGCATTGAAGGCGATGAAATATCTGGCCTGGGTGTTAACACCGGCCAGGGTACCGGTATAGGTACCACTGACAGCAACGGAACCGTTAGGATCAACCCAGGGGCTGGTCGCATTCGCCAGGATCGCCTGATAGAGGCTGTCCTCTTCGTAAAGCCCGGGCAGGGTACACCCTGAAATGGTGTCATCACAGGTAAAATTATTGATGCTTGTCATGGTTTCGATATAGGCCTCAGCATCACGCAGTGCCGATTCCGCAGCCTGAAAGGCAATACTGTGATTACGCATGTTGCCGGCCATTTTCTCCTCCAACGAGGTGGTGCGCATGGCCATCACCGCCAACAGAGTCATCACCAGCAGCAACATCAGGGTGACCACCAGCGCTGCGCCTGTGGATTTGCCGAATCCGGCCTGAAAAGTCATGGGTCGTTTTGTCATGTCCGTTTTCCTAATCTCTGGCACTTATCCCAAACGGTTTCGTACGCTGATGGTGGTGGTATAGGTTTGTTCCATGCGGGTATCGACCGAGGTACGACTGACATTCTGCTCCGGCGAACGGGCAGTAATGGCGATGCGGATCGAAACCACCTGACCCCAGGCCGCAGCCGCATCTACCGCTGTGGCATCACCATACCAATCGATATTGCCATCGGAACCGACATCAATGCCGTAGGTGATCTGCATATCACTGATACCGCTGACGATCTCCTCAGGCGTCCCGTTGTTATAAGTGCGAAACAGTGCCCGTTGGCCATTGCTACCGGTCTGGACATCAAACACCACCTCGCCAAGACGGAATACCGAGGCCTCCTTGCCATAGGTGGTACTGAGATTACCAGAGGCGTTACCGCTACCAGCCGTATGCTGAAGGTCGATCGGTGGCGTAGCAGAGGCCGAAACCGAACTGCTTGCCACAAACAGATCGCCATACTTGCAATCCGTAACCACCAACACCTCTCCTGTATCGATCTTCTTGGCATCCACTTTAAGCGGAGAAAAGTTATTGGCAGCGGCCTGGACGACGTGAATTTCATCACCGAAAGTACCTCGCAGGGTGAGCGAATCAGGCGATGCGCCCCCTTCGACACCCTTGACCGCATCAGTCTTCCAGTTCGTCACATAGGCGCCCGTGACTGAGCCATGGTCAACGCGATCCTTGATCTCGTCCGTGTTGACCTGACAACCCCAGTAATCCGCCATGCGCACATCGCGGGTCAGATACTCAAAGGCAAAGCGGCCACTCTCCTGCACCTGCGACAAGGCCTGGGTTGAACGAAAGACCTGTTTATTGGCCACATACATCTGACCCACGCCAGCAATCAGCATCAGACCGATCACCATGGCGATCATCAATTCCACCAGGGTCATCCCAGCCTCTTGCCCGACCGGATGAGCTAACCACATCTGCATATCGTTCCGTTTAGAAATCACTGCCGTTCCTCGCTAAATTTTCAAAGCCATACCGTCAGAGACAGACAATGGCCTAAGGAAAAAACTCGGTATAGAAACCCTTGTAGTCAGCGAGGGTGCCGGTTTTATCCCGGTCCCACCACACCTTGACCACATACATGTTGCCGGCGCCATCGCAAGCGAAACCGGCAGGCGTTCCATCATCCGGCGTGGAATCCCGGCACACGGTTCCTCTGCCATCTGGCAGAGAGTTGGCCAAGTCCTGCAGCCAGAGATAGGTGTCATGATTGGCCATGTTGGTACTGGTACAGCCTGGGGAAGAGGTACAGGCCGGCACACTGGCCGTCGGCAGAGCACCGCTGTTCACAAAATGGTAGTCTGTGGCACCACCAGGATTGGCCCGGACCCGGTCTGCCATGTCATAAGCCATCATGGTGGCCTGGCTACGCACCGAGCCCTCGTGGTTGGCGCGCATCCCCAGCGCCTGGATACCGGCAATCCCGAGAACGCCAATGGACATGATCACCACGGTGATCAGCACTTCGATCAGGGTTACCCCACACTGATGAGATCGCTTCATGCTATACATCCCCCATTACGGACAAGTCGGATTGGAGGGGTTAAGCGATGCCCCACCTGTGGTGCTGATCATGATCCGACGGCCCTCTTCGCCGGTGCGACTGTCGCACAAGTCCAACATGGCCCCAGAAGCCGATACACCGCTGGTCACCCGACCAGAGGCCTGATACCTGATGGCATTGCTGGTCACCACCGCACCCACGGTATAGCTCAGGCTGCCATTGTCGGGTTCAGAAAGACGAATCACCTCACCATCGGCCACGGAACCATCGGCATTGGGATCCGTACCGACCAACCAACCTTGGGTCAGATTACCAAGTCCACCATTACAATCGGTTCCGCCCGCATTTCTGGCGCAAAAAAGTACGGGCACGCCGCGCGTAATGGCCTCGGAACGGGCTGTTTGGATGCCGGCCAATACAGAGTTTGACGCTGAGGCCATGCGATTGTTGGCAATCAATTCAGCCAGACTTGGCGCAGCCAAGGCGACCAAAATCGCCAATACCGCCAAAGTGGTCATGAGTTCGAGAAGAGTAAAACCAAATGTCCGTTTCATCGGTCCAAATCCTAAAAGCACAGGGCTTCAAGTGAGTGTTAAATTCGAAAATTAAGCTCTGGGTATTAATGTAAAGGCGTTAAATCTTGTCTGCCAGGTGTTACAGACAAATGATGGATATTCTCCGATAAGTGGCGCAATGACCGCATCTGATTGACAATTATCAGCTCAGGGTTTCAGCCCCGGGGAGCGGTACGGGGAGCGGTACTGTAACACCTCTTTTCCCTTGGCCAATATGGAAATCGTCAGCCCTTTATCGGGATATTCCCAACGCACCTCACCCTCATCAACCGGGGTCTTGGTGGCAGGCTCGCCGAAGCGACTGCGAAAAAAGGCTTCATCCAGATTGCCATAGGTCGGAATATAGGTAATGACAACGATGGGGCGCTCCATTTGCGCGGACACATCCTCTGGATTCAGTGTCCATTGATAATCCCCGCTGGGCCCTGGGCTGCGATCAATGGCCCGCCCCTTTAACGCCGCCAGAGTGGTCTGATCGGCTTGGAGGTTAAAGACCATTTTGGCGGCCAACGGCCCATTGTGCACCTGCTCAAAATAGGCCTCCAGGGTCATGGGGTCCGTCTCTTTTTCTCCACCGAACAGACCCAGTCCGCTCAGCTCCCCATAACGGACGCTAATCTCATTCAGCGTAGTCTTGCCCAAATGTACGCCCATCACCCGGGTACTGCCATCATCGAGCTTTTCAATCGCCCAGGGCATCTGTTCGACATTCACCGGCGGCGGTGGTGGCGCCACAAACCAAAGCACCGCCAGAATCAAGGCCACCAATCCAACTACCTGCAAAAACTTGCTCATTGCCACTCTCTACATTAATTCAGCCTGCACAATAACAGAACCAGGGGGTAAAGTTAGCGCATGAATCCGGAACCCTGGCCAACCCTGGAACACTTTCTCGACCGTCTGATGGCACGCCACCAGGCACTGGATGCCAATGATCCTCTGTTGCTCTCGCTTCAATATGCCACGGGCCTCGTACGAAAACGTCAGAATCGAACGACTTTGCCACCGCAATGGGTGGTGATCGGCCCCACCCAGGCTGGCAAAAGCACCCTGGTCAAACTTTTGCTGCCGGAGGCCCAGGCCGAAATCAGCCCTCTGGCCGGCTTTACCCGTCATGCACAGGGCTTTAGTCACACGACTTTGGACAAGGTTCAACAAGAGGCCATCTCGACCCTGCTGTCGCCTTTGCGACCCGCAGCGAGGGCATCGCTCTCGCCCGAGAAGCCGGATCGGTTCAGCCTTTCAGAGCTGACGCAAGCCGCCGATCCCCTGGTGCTCTGGGACAGCCCCGATTTCGACTCGGTCAGCGCCCGCACCTATCGCCTGACCGTTCCCCTGCTCTGCGCCCTCGCCGACCAGGTGCTTATGGTGGTGAGCAAAGAGAAGTATGCCGATGAGAGCGTCTGGCAGCTGCTCCGCCTCATCGCCCCCACCTGTCCTGCCTTGCGGATATTGATCAACAAGGTGCCTTCAGCGGAATCAGAAGAGATTCGCCGACTGGTACAACAGCGCTTTATCGACGCCGATCTGCCTTTTGATGGGGTGGATACCCTACCCTATATCGCCGACCCATCCGCCCTCAGCGCTTCGCCCGAAGCCCAGCACCTGCGCCAGCAGCGCTATGATCAGCGATCCATTGCCAGCCAGACCAAGCCTTTGGGACCCTGGCTGCAAACCCAATGGCCCACCTGGACCCAGGCTCTGCGTCAGGAGCTGGCCGCCATGGACCAGTGGCAGGCCATGGTATCAGAAGCCCTGGGCAAGGCCATGCAGGCGTTCGAGCGGGATTACCTGGCCAACCCGCGCCAACGGGAAACCCTGGATCAGGCCATGATCAAACTGCTGGAGCTGCTGGAGATCCCTGGCCTCGCCGCCCCTCTGGCCCAGGCCCGACGCATCATTACCTGGCCGGTTCGACGACTGGGGCGGCTCCTGACCAGCAACGAAAAAAATCAGGCCAACAGCTCGGCAGAGATGCAGTTGCTACAGGAACTGCTCAATCAGGCCCATCTGCGACTCATGCACCGGGCGGGCGAGGAGCAGATGCGCACTCAGGGAATCGAATACCGCTGGTGGCGACCGCTGTGGCAACTGTTACAACAGGACCAGACCGGATACCAGGAACTGCACAACAACCTCATCAAAGCCCACCAGCAGCACTTCGAGCCCGAGATTGAACGCACCGCCCAACAGCTCTATCAATACCTGCAGAAACATCCTGCCACCCTCAATGGCCTACGGGCCGGACGTGCCACCGCCGATGCTGCCGGTGTTGTCCTGGCACTCAAAACCGGCGGCATCGGTCTCAGTGACCTGATGCTGACCCCGGCCATGCTCGCTGTCACCACCCTGCTGGCCGAGGGTGCGGTAGGCCAGTATATGGAGAAAGCCGCTGAAGAGCTCAAACAACGCCAACTGACCTCAATTCGGGAACAGGTCATCACCCCCTTGCAACAGGGTCTGAGCCAGATCGGGCTGCGCCTGCCAACCGAGGAGCGCCTTGGCATCTCCGCCACTGAGCTGTCCGCAGCAGAGACGGCCCTCAACAGGATCGCCGCCACATGAGCTACCTGAATCAATGGCGAACCCTGCATCAATGGACCCGGAACGCCATCGAAGCAGGCTGGCTGCCTGCTGCATCCCTGGCCTCGGTCACCGCACTGGAACAGCCCGCCGCCGACAGTCTTTTCAACCAGCAAAAACACCGACCACTGCTGGTCGCTTTTTTCGGGGGCACCGGTGCCGGCAAGAGCAGCCTGCTCAACCGTCTGGCCGGGGGGGCCATCGCCAAAAGCGGCATTCAGCGCCCCACCTCCCACGAGGTCACGCTCTATCTGCATAAGGATTTCCAGCTTGATCTGCTGCCCGCAGACCTTCCCCTGGCGGCCACCCGCATCCGCTACCATCAGGAGAGCGGGCGGCGCCTGCTGGCCTGGGTTGATATGCCGGACATGGACAGCACAGCTGCAGAGAATCGGCAACTGGTCGAGGCCTGGCTACCCTACATCGATTGGCTGATCTATGTGGTAACACCGGAACGCTACCACGATGACCGGGGCTGGCGCTTCCTGCAACAGCGCCGACAACGCCACGCCTGGCTTTTCGTCATGAACCATTGGGACCAAGGCCAGCCTGCCCAACTGGAGGACTTTCATCGACGCCTGACCGAAGAAGGCTTTACCCATCCCCAGATCCTCCGTACCGCCTGCCTGCCGGGTTTTGAAGGCGACGATTTCGCCCAACTGGAGCAGCACATCCAACAGGCAGTGGAGCAACACGGCATATCCCTGTTGCAACAATTGGGGCAGCAGGCACGGTGGGATGATCTGCATCATCTGGCCCAAAGGCTGATCGAACAGATGGGCACCTCTGCTCAATGGAAAGAGGCCCAGCAGCGGTGGCAGCAACAACTGACAGCAGCTCTCGATACCTTCTTTTCGGATTTATCCCAAAAAGCCCGAACTCAACAGCAACTCATCAACGCCAAAGATGCCTCCGTATCGGAATTGCCCAACCAGTTTCCGACACTTCTGGATACACTCATCCCACCGGGGTGCCGGGATCAAATGGCGGGTCTGAACCTGAGACTGCGTCAAGCCACCGGAGAGCACCTTCCCAACGGCCCCCTGGCAACGGCATTGCAATCCTTGGAAGAGGAAGCCCCAACCCAACTGAGACAACACTTTCAACAACAGCTGGAAGCCGCCCTCACCCGCCCAGGTCACCCCTGGCAGCGAGGGCTGAGGCGCATCAACCAGGAGCTGGGCTGGCTTTTACCCCTCAGCGCCAGCGGTTGGGTCATCTGGCACGTAGTCAGCGGCTATATTCGGGGCACCACCGAAGGAGCGCCCTTTCTGGGCATCGACTTTGCCATCCACAGTACCCTTTTGATCGGACTGGCCTGGCTGATGCCTTTTTGGCTCGGTCGCAAACTCAAGCCCAGAGCTGGCAATATTTTTCATCAAGGTTTCCGCCAGGGCTTATCCGAGGCCAGATCAACCCTGGAAAACCAATACAATGCCATCTGGCAGAAACTCCTCCTGGACCGGGATCATCAAATAAAAATACTTTATAATCAATTGGATAATATCAAATCCAGCTTGGCCAAGCTCGACATTGTTACCCTATCCGGCTCACTCATCGCCACGGCCAAAAAAAGCGAGTCTGCGTGCCAAAACCAGGACTCTCCAGCCGAATAATTAAAAACTTCATAAAATTGCAAAGAAAAATCCCTTGGCAGCCAATGATTTCTAGGCTAGCCTTTCGCCTGCTGCACATTGCAACCCACCTTGGTTCCAGCATAGTTCGC
>JBNKLG010000069.1:0-15134 GCA_050292235.1 Sedimenticolaceae bacterium
AGGCAAAACCCGGCCCCCAGCGGTAGCGCTCCATAGCCCAGGCGCAAAACGCCAGCAGCTGCCGATGCGCCACCACCACGCCCTTGGGACGCCCGGTACTGCCGGAGGTCATGATGACGTAGGCGGGCTCTTCCGGTCGGGAAACGCTGGGGAATGACGTTGTCTTCGGGGTCTGCTCCAGTCGATCAAAGACCCTGTCATCCAACACCAGAACCGGCTGGGTATCGGCCAGCACCTGGTCTATGCGCTCGACCGGCCACTCCGAAGACAAAGGCAGATAGGCCGCCCCCGCCTGCCAGACGGCCAGGGCGGCGATGACGATACGCTGGGAGCGTTCCAGCCTCAGGGCCACCAGATCACCCCGGACAACCCCTTGGGCGATCAGGCCTGCGGTCAGGGCATCCACCCGCCGGGCCAGTTCGGCATAATCCATCCGAACCTGACCACAGACCAGGGCGAGTTGGTCGGCATGGGCCGCAGCCGAGGCGTGCCAGAGCGCCGTCAGGCTGTCCGCATCACTGGGCAGGGGCGGATCCGAGCGCAACAGCAGGGCCTGCTCCTCAGCGGGCAGACAGGAGATCTCCTTGAGCCGGATGGCCGGATTTTGCATCACCGCCGCGAGGATCTGGCAGAAATGGCGGGCCATGCGCGCCACGGCCTGGGCCGGATATTTGCCGGGATGGTAGGAAAAACAGGCCTGAATCTGCTCCCCCAGCTCGAAACCAGCGCTGAAATCCGCCACTGCCTCGCCATAGCCTGCTATCCATTCCGGCCCCTCCAGCGTCGGAGCCGGGTCGACCACGAAGAGATGATCAGCATAGCCCGGCACCAGCTTGTTCAGTTCGGTGGGCGCGGTGAAGCCATGGCGCTCATCGGCGGACAACTGGGCATTCCAGACCTCAACCCAGGCGGAAAAGCGCTCCTCCTCCGGCAGTTCCACCCAGATGGGCAGGGTGTTCACTGTCATGCCCACCATCTCCATCACCCCGGGCACCGTCCCCATGCGGCCGGTGATGACATGGCCGAACAGGGCCTTGCCCCCGTTGTAACGGCACAGCAACAGCGCCCAGAGGGCATGCAGCAGACGCCCCGGAGAGAACCGTAGCTGTTGCGACAGCGCGTGCAATCCGCTGCTGTCAGGCAGCTCAAACCGGTGTTGTGCCGACTCGGATCGGCCCTGCTCCCTGTCGGGGGTCTGACCGGGCAGTCGACAGGCCGCCTCGGCACCCGCCAGCCGGGAGCGCCAATAGGCCAGATCCGCCGCCTGATCCCGTTTGGAAAGAAAACGGAGATAGCGGCTGAAGGGGACGCCCTTCTCCTGGGGGGGCGCTTCCGCCAGCAATTGCTGCATCAGGAGAGAGAGGCTCCAGCCATCCAGCATGGCGTGGTGGAAAATGACGCCGATGTCCCGGATACCAGTTCCCTGCTCCCCGTCGAAAAGCACCAGCCGACACAGTGGACCGACAAAGGGGTCCATGCCCTGGCTGCGGGTCGTCTGGAGATAGTCACGGATGGCCTGATCCCGATCCTGGGCAGGGATAGCCGAGAGATCCTGGCGCTGGCACTCGGGCCAATGCTCCTCGGGAAAGGATTGACCCAGGCTCCCCGATCCATCCAGGGAAAAGCGGGTGCGCAGGGCCGGATGCACTTGGGCCAGCGCCCGCCAGCGTTGGCAAAGCGCTTCCGGGTCACGGGGATGGGGAAGCCGGTAGTGGATCAGGGAGAGATAGCGAGGGCCGGTTTTCTGTTGGAGGGATGCGGACGGCATCGAGGTCATGGCGTCAAAGATCATCCCCGCCTGCATGGGCGTCAGGGGGAAAGATCTGGCGCGCTCAGGCAAAGTCGTCATCCTCATCGTCAAAGCTGTCTGCCGCTGTCATCAGGGGAATCAGCTCGACCAGCCGCGCCCGTTCATAGATGCTGGTGGCGGGCAGATACCAGCCTTGTTTGAACAGCTCGGCCTCCAGCCGCATGGCGGCTATGGAGTTTCCGCCCAGGGCGAAGAAGTCGTCCTCCGGCCCGGATGAGCGAGTTTGCAGCACTGCCTGCCAAGTCTTGCTCAGGATTTGGGCCGCCTCATCATCACCCAGCCAATTCGCAGCAGGCGAAGAAATTTCAGCCACATCGTCCTTTTTTTCCACCGGAACCGACATAGGCAGATCCTGTTCCGAAGGCCAGGGCAACTGCGCCAGAGTTTGCTCAGGATCGGCTGCCACGGCGCGGATCACCGCCGCCACCGCCTCGGCCCACTCCCCCATCAAATCGGGCGCAAACAGGTCTCTGGCATAGGTCAGTTCCAGGAAGATCTGATCCTGGCCCTCCCGAATTTCCAGGATCAGGTCGAACAGGGCGCTGGGACGATGGAAACCGGCAACCACCCTGGCGGAGACCTCCCTGCCCTTCTCCTTGAAGACCGGGAAGGGACGTGGCTGGGGCAGCCGATTGATCATCACGTCGAACAGCGGACTGCGTCCAGGAATCCGCGCCGGCTTAACCAACTGTACGATGCGTTCCAGAGAGCAGGACTGATGCTCCCAGGCGGTCAGAAAGAGATCCCGGCTCACCTTAAGCCAGTCGAAAAATGGCTGGGAGCCGTCCGCTGTCGGTTGGAACAACAGGGGCAGCGTACGCACAAACATCCCCTTGCAAAACTGAAGCGCCGGATGCTCCCGACCCGCAAAGGGCACCCCCATCACCACGCCATCGAACCCCGTAGTCTCGCTGGACTGGCGGGAGATGAAGGCGGCCCAGACCGCCAGCAGGATCTGGAACAGGCTGACGTTACAGCGGTCGGCCAGTTTCACCAGGGCGGTTCGATCTTCTTCTCCCAGCACGACACGGGCGACAGCACGGCCCTCGGTCAGAGCAGAGGGGCGAGGAGCGGTGGCACCCTTGAGGTTCAGGGGCGGCGACAGGCTTCGCAAACTCTGTTGCCAGAAGATCTCTGAGGCCTTGAGTGCCTGCCGATCCCGACGTTGCTGGTCCCAAAGGACATAATCGGTCATGGCGGCAGTCTGACCGTCGGCCGGATCATGGATTTCTCCGACCGTATAGAGATCCCACCAAGCATCCATCAGGAGTCGGGACGAGGCCGCATCCACCAGAATGTGGTGGCTGGTCAGCCCCAGGAAACTGCTGCGAGAATTAATTTCAATGCGAACCACATAGAACAGCGGGGGGCGGGACAGATCGATAGCTGGGCGTGCGAGACTGAGCTGCTCCCATAACTGGCGGGCCTGTTCCGGGTCCGGCGCCAGGTGGTGCTCAAAAACGTAGTTCACCTCGTCATCGATGACCCAGCGGGGCTCTCCGTCTTCTTCAATGAATCGGGAGCGCATGAGGGGTTCTTGCTCAACCAACCGGGCGAAGGCTCTCTCCAATCCGGGGCCGTCCACATCCCCTTCCACCATCATGCAACTGTCCACCTCGTAGGCCCTGGGGTCCCTACCCAGGCGCCAGAGCAGGTACATCTGCCGCATGGGCAGGGTCAGGGGATAGTGATCCTGAGGCGGCGAAACCGGAATAAGCGCCAGTGTTGCCTCTGCTCCGGCCAACTCTATCTGCTCAAGAACCGCCGAGGGCCAGGGTTGGCGAAAGAGTTCCCCGTAGGCCAGATCCAAGCCGAACTCGGCGCGCAGCATGAGTTGGAGACGCACCAGCTTGATGGAATCCCCACCCAGGGCGAAAAAGTTGTCCTGGGGCATCACGGCAGGCAGCAGCAGAATCTCTGCAAAGATCTCGCAGAGCCGCGCCAGGCGAGAATCCTCGACAGAGGAGGGATTTTCTGGCTGACATGGTGAGCTGTCCGCCGGAAGCTCCGGCAGCCGAGAACGCTCTATCTTGCCGTGGACGCCCCGTGGCAGGGCCTCCAGAATACCGATCCGATCCGGCACCATATAGTCGGGCAGGCGATCTGCCAACTGACGGGAGAGCGTCGGGACATCAAGCCCCTCCCCCGCTACCCAGGCACAGAGAACCACCCCCTGATCCACCATCTTTCGAGCGACGACAACGCCATCCCGAACCCCGTCGCAACCGGCCAGGGCCGCCTCCACCTGCCCCGGATCGACCCGCATCCCGCGGATCTTCACCACAAAATCGCTACGCCCACAGTGCACCAGTTGTCCGTCAGCATCCAGACGGGCCAGATCCCCGGACAGATAGAGTCGATCATAGGCCGTAGCGCCCAGCGTCTGTGCCGGATTCTGGAGCGTGGGCTGATCCTGGAGAAAGGGGTTGGCGATAAAGCTGGCCGCAGACTGCTCAGGCATGCCGAGGTACCCCCTGGCCAAGGCTGGTGAACTCACCGCCATCCGCCCCGTCTCGCCAGGGCCGACCAACATGTTCTGCTCATCCAGCAGATAGAGGCGGGTCGGACCGAATACCCCACCCAGGGGAATGTCGTCGTCATACGCCTTCTGGATGGAGAGGAAGGTCACCGAACCGCCGTTCTCAGACATCCCCAGAGAGTAGAGGATCTCATACGGGGTCTGGGCACAGGAGCGTAGCGGCCCACCGGCTACCCGGACATACCGCAAAGAGTCTCCCCGGCAGTGGTGGCTGAACATCTCCGCCATCTCCGGCGACAGGAAAAGGTAACGAATCTCATGGCGATCACAATAGGCCTCCAGCGCCAGGGGATCCCGTCGCACGGCCTCACTCAGGATATGGAGCGTCATGCCGGAGGCCAGGGGATACAACAGCTCCCAGGGCGAGGCGATAAAGCCGAAGGGGGCAAAGGCCGCTGTCTGCGACCCGGCGGGAAGCGCCATATAGGCTTTCTGCCAGGCCAGCATGGCGGAGAGGGCCTGGTGTTCCAGCACCACCCCCTTGGGTTGGCCGGTGGAGCCGGAGGTGAAGATGGCCGTGGCTATGTCCTGGAGTTGGGGAATGAATCGATCTAAGGTATCGGAAAGGGCGTTCTCATAGAGCGCCGGATCGGTCAGTTCCAGGATCGGCACAGCGCCCAGATCTGGTCTCTGTCCAGAGGTCAGGATTACACTGGCCCGGACGGTTTCCGCGATCTGGCGGAGATAGACCAGCGGAGCATCTTCCGGGATGCAGACATAGGCACCACCTGCTCGCAGCACGCCAAGGATGCCGACCACAACATCCAGGGTTCTGCCGGTCGATACCAGTACCCAGGGAGAGACCTTCGCCTTTTCCGGATGGCCGATGTCGTAGCGCTCTGGCGCTGTGCTTTCCCCCAGCCCCAGGGATCTGAGGTAGGCAGCCACTGCGAACGAATGCCGATCCAGTTCCAGGTAGGTAAGTTGATGTTGGTCGTCTTTGACCGCAATCTGGTACGGGGCATGGGCGACAGACTGGTAGAACTGCTCCAGCAATGACCGCTCCGTCAATGAGGCAAAATGGGAGACATCAAAAGAGAAGGACATCGGTTCCTACAGATCCCAATCAGAATATAACCAAGACAGAAGTAACTCGACCTCAGTGGTGATCCGTCACCACTGAGGTCAGATTGGACAGGGAAGCATAGCCGCCCCGAGCAACACGAGTTCAGGCCAGCCTAGGCAGCCGCTTCTGCTTCGCCCTGTTGCCCGGCAATAATATTGGCCATTTTGCTCCGGGCTACCTGAACCGCCGACTTAAAGCTATCGGAAAACTCATGGGCAGCCATACTGGTCAGAGAACCACCCTCGGCAAAATGCTTGGCAAATACATGGCCCAGAGCGTAGGTACTCACCCCGTTCAACACCGGCTTGGTGGCAATAGCCAGAGGCAATCCCACCAGGGGAACCGCAACGGCAACACCCTCGACCGCTGGCGATGCCAGGGTAGCCGACCCACTGGCGAGCAGACCGGAGATGATGTTTCGAACGGCAGACTCACTGAAGGTTCTGCCATATTTTTCGCAAAGACTCTTTACCATGGCCGCCTGAATAGCGGTCACGCCAGCGAAATTAATGAAGGGTAATCCCAGGAGACCAACGCCAGCACTGTACTTGGCATAGCGGCTAATAATCTTGGTGATCTCTTCCGATGCCGGATCGATCGTCTCGGTGGCCTTGTTCCCAGCTTTCTTAGTTTCAGTCACGGCTAAACTCCTTTTTGTTCGGATAAACAGATTTAAGTATACACAACTGGCGTCAGACCATCGAGGCTTCATAGCTAATCCATGATAGACACGCCCAACCCAGAAGCTGCATCTTCTCGGCAATCATGAGCATAGCGCACTCAGGACTCATCCGATAGTGGTGCGTTTCCTTTGTGAATCAAAAAAATACAGCATCCTCCCCCACAGAAAATCCTCTGGGCAAGAAAGCAGAGTGGCACAGGGTTCCTGAGCTTCTTCGTCGGACACACCCAGAGACTGCCAGACCGGTCCAGCCTAGTTGTAACATCAATGAATCCTGGCAGCAGAGTGGTCAGAGGATATTGCAGTTTAAAGTAGGCCTCTTTGGCAGAAAACATCTGCCCCGCCAACTCGCTTTGCCGATCCAAAGGCTGTGATTCCAGAAGAGCGATCTCTTCCCTGGCAAAGATATGGGGCCAGAGATCCGGGGTCACCCTGCCCTCGGTCTCTATATCTATCCCCATTGATAGGGCATCACGTTGTCTTCCCAGCGCCACAGCACAATGGGTATCCGTGTGCGTGATGGATCCGACCAGCCCAGGAGGCCAGAGGGGCTGACGCATCTTGCCAATGGGGATGGGGTACATGGGCAACCCCAGAAGGCCCATGGCATGGCGTGACAGGGCGCGTCCTGCTGAGAATTCGCGCTGGCGCTTCTCCACCCAGGATGTCATCCGGGTTGATTCTTCAGGAAAAAGGCTAGATGGAATCTGCTGAATCGGCGCTGCCAGCAACAGGCAGCGGTCAATCTGGTAAATCTCCAGTTGACCGATCTCCTGGCGTGCCTGCTGTTCCATATGGATCATCCTGGCCTACCGCTATGTCTCTCGCCTCTGCACAACCCACAAGGATCAGCCTTTGGGCCGGGCCACAAGAACATAAATAAATGGCGGGATCGGGGTAAAAAACAGGGAAAATAAAAAGCCACCCCAAAAACCAATACGGGTATTTCGAGCAAGGGCACCGACGATCAAAGACAGCACCAACATCAAGACAACGATATACGGCATATTCCAGACCCTCTCAGATTATTAACCCGGCACCCCAATAGGCGATGTTCAGCCGATGTGTGCTGGCCTTCAGCAAGGCATCAAAACGCCGTTGTAGCACTCCTACAGCAAGTTTTGATAACGCAGTCTGCAGGTCTGCACACATCGGCCTATCCCTTATAAATCAATAAGACAGGGGCTTCAGGAATGCCCCTGCTCGGCGTTGCGTCTCTTGCCAAGGGAGTCACCATTGCCTGCGAGACGCGCCTTGATCAGAGTCATTCCTGAAGCCCTGAACATCACCTATTGGGGTGCAGGGTTAATAGCGCCAGCTCACCAACCCTCATCGCCAAATGGCCTGCCATCGGCCTTCTCAGGGATCAGATACAACATCCCCCAGTGATTGGATGACACCCTGGCATAAAAGATTTTTACCCGCTCTCCGGTCCTGGCTGAGGTCAAGGAGGAGATACCTGTTTCCCCATGCTGAATATCACGCCCGATCCTGCGCAATTCCGGCTGTCGCAATTCCTCGGCCAGCGAAAACAGGGTCTCATGGACCACCCACTCCTTCCTTGGGGCGCTGATCACTGTACCGTCCTCTGAAAGTATCATGACAAAGCCGTTGTTGGGCAGCTTTTTTCGCTGAAAGATCCCGATCAGCCAATCGATGGAGACATCCACGGTCACTACCCCGCTGAAGGTGCCGGAAACCCCATCGAAAAAGGAGAAAGGCGCGGCACAGGTGGTCATAAACACATTACCAAGGCCCTCATCGAAATAGGGATCCACCCACACCGGCCGCTCCATGATCTTCGGTAACAGATACCAGTCCTTATGGAAATACTCATAGCCTGGAATATCCGACACAGAAAAACGAACCTGCCCCTCTTTTCGATAGGCATAGGTAAGTTGGGGGGGATTCTTTTTCTGGGACAGGCCAGGCACAAAGGTCACAGAAGCACCAAAAATCTCCGGCTTGTTCAGCATAATTGAGTTCAGCATGATTTTGATCTCTTTTGAACCCAGTCGCTGCAAATCAAGGATATTGGCCAAATCCACGGGAATCTTTTCGGTCGAACTTACGAAGATATTGACCCGTTCCGTATCTTTTTCCAGCATCAGAGCGATTTCCCGATCCGAAAGGTCATTCTGATCCTGATCAGCTGTTCTGATGGTCAGTCTGGTAGCAGCCAATACCACAAAGATGGCCAGCAGGATGGCAAGGAGGATCAGGTTGACCCTGGTGAAGAGCTGCCGTACCAGTCCAGACCTGGGCCGTTGGGCCGACTGTTCAGTGGCTGACGAAGAAGTCATCGTAACTCACCTTGTGGGAAATCTTTTGGGTTCTCAGCAGAAAATCCACGGCCCGGTCAAAATCAGATTCCAGCAGGCGCCCTTTCAGATCAGCCGAATCCTTGGGATGGAGCATCTCCGGCATGGCGGCCATCATCCATCGCAGATGGGCCTGGTTGGTGATCAGGTTCTTTTTCAAACGAATCTCTGTGATCACTGCCAGGGTCTCGTCAGGATTAGCCAGCGCATAGTCCCAACCTTCCAGGGACGCCCGGACAAACCGGCGGGCAAGATCGGGATCTGACCGGCAGGTGCTGGCCAAGCAATAAATCCCATCCTCCGGAAAATCCATGTCGAAATCTTTGAGGGGGAAACGCATGAGTTCCTCAGGGTTCATGCCGTGATTGATCAGGTTGTGATACTCGTTGTAACGCATGACAGTAGCCACATCCACCGCCCCTTTCAGAAAAAAACTCTCCACTTCGTCCACGGAATAGAGCTCCCCCTGAATATTTTGGGTCTTGAGAAAACCCAGAGTCTGATCCCGCAACACCGTCCGCCACAACGCAATCTTTTTGCCATTGAAATCCTGCGGTGTTTTGATGCCCGAACTCTTTCGGGCGACGAACTCGATGGCACTTTTCTTAAATATCTGACCGACATTGAGGATCTCCTCACCCGCTGCCTTTTTTTCGATGGCGGTCAGCAGATTCATGACCCCAAAATCTACTTTTCCCTGCTTCAGGGCGTTGAGCACGTTCTCATCGTAGCCACGATCCAGAATAGTAACGTCCAACCCGTATTTGGCATAGATCCCCTTCTCCTTGGCCATGTAGAAACCGGCAAACTGGGGCTGGGGAAGCCACATGGGCATAAAATTGATCTTCCGTAGCGCCTCAGCCTGTGACGGAGAAATCGCCATCAGCCACAGCAGGAAGATGGCTGGCAAGGCAGACCTTCTGACGTATCGCCCCATCTCAGGGTTTTCCGTCGGCATTCAGCAACAGAGGCAGCCCTTTGTCCCCGTTGCCCATGATGATAATCTTGGAATTAGGCGACTTGGACAACTTCTCGGTCACATCCAACCCCTTCCATTTGAGTATGGGAATGCCGGAGACCTGTTCAAACTGTTTGATCCCTTCGGCCTCGATGCCCTTGCGTTTCCGCTCCTTCTTCTCGATGGCCAGTCGATAATCATATTCTTGACTGAGCTGCTCGGCGACCATCTTTCTTTCTATGGAATCTGATACCGGATCCGGAAGTTTGATACGTTTGATCAGATAATCATCCAGCACAATGTTGCGACCCAGCAGTTTCTTGCTCAAATAGTATTTGATGGAGGACTGAATCACCAAGGTGGAGATCCTGTAGAGCTGCTCTGGCGGATAATTCCCGATCACGGACATGGAAGCAGCCTTGACCTCGGGCTTCAGAAAGGATTCCGCATAGTTTTCCCCCAGAGTCTTGTGCAGGACGGGAATCCCATCCTTGACGGGATGAAAGCGGAATGAGTATTCCACCGTGATGGTCAACCCTTCGGTGGTCAGAATCTTCAGACTGCTATCAATAGTCTGAACGCGGGTGTTGTATTTGTACATAACATCCCAGGGCCAGATGACATGCAGACCCTCACCATAGAACTCATTTACCAGAGTCCCCCCAAACCGGGACCACCTGACCCCCTGCTGCCCCGGGTAGATGGAAATCATAAAATTATTCCAGAAAAAGATTACCAAAAAGGTCAAAACCAGCAGCGTGACGGTTATATCGATGGGATGCCTGTCCCACAGATTAGAATTTTTTTTCTGGATGGGTTGCGAGTTCATCTGATCCGCCTGAATGTGTTCCTTATTGGATGTTTATAACAGATTTCGGGATGGGGAGGAAACCAGCCTCATTCCGCCATCTTCCATACGAAAGATCTGGTCTGCCCGATCAAACCAGCGGTCATCGTGGGTGACACAAATAACGATCTTGCCGCGACGTTTCATATCGGGCAAAAGGGTCTCATAAAAGATTTTCCGAAACTGCGGATCCTGATCCGCGGCCCACTCATCCAGCACCATCACCGGCTTATCCTCAAGCTCTGCCACCATGAGGGCCAAGCGCTTGCGCTGACCCGTAGAGAGATCCGTGGTGCTGAAACAGTTCTCTTCCACTCGAACCTTGTCGGAGATCTGCAACTGTTGCAGCAACTCTTCGATCCTGCCCGGGGCCTTGTCATTGATGGCATAGAGGCGTTGGGAGAGATGAAAATCGCTGAACACGGCAGCAATTTTGTCCCGATAGCTCTGAAAGGCCTCGGTGGGAAGCGGTGCGCCATTGACCAGAATCTGGCCGGAGTCCGCTGGCACCAGACCGGTCAGGAGGCGAATCAGCGTAGACTTCCCTGAGCCGTTACCGCCAGTGATAAAGCTGATCTGTCCCGCCTCAAAGCTGGCATCCAACGAGCCAATCTCGAAGCATGAACCACCATCCTCATTGGGATAGCGATAGCGGAGCTGCGACAGCCCAATGGAGTGGATCTCTTGTTCCAGATCAACCAGAGTTTCGGCGCTGCTGGCCGCTGCCGCCTCTTCCAGGCTGATTTCCATGGTCTCGATATGTTCCAGGGCCAGTTCGGCCTGGGTCAGCATAGGCGTCACAAAAGCCACCGTGCCAACCGGCCCCGAAATAAAGAGCACTACGATAGTAGCCGGCATCACCACCTTGAAAAAATCCGGGGCGAAGAGCGGCACCACAAAGACAATCAGCCCGGCCAGGGAGTAAAGCATAACCTCGGTGGCCGCATAATTCCGACCCCACTTCTGCTTGAGTTCGACATAGCTGTCTCCGGCCTCCCGGGATGCCGTCGCCAGATGTTGCACCAGACCATCGGCCCGGGGGCCGCTCATCCTGACCTCTTTGAAACCCTTCAACAGTTCGGAAAGACCTTTGAAGACGAGGTTCTCCGCCGCCCCAGCCTTCTGCATCAGCAGCCGCAGGAACCTGACCCTGGCAAAATGCAGGGCCACAGCCAGCCCAGCCAGACCAAAGGCCAGCACAGAGGCCAAGGGAGAGAGCCAGGCCAGATAGATAGCCAGAAAGAGCAACATCAGCGCCTGCTGCAAACCGATGACCAGAATGGGCAACAGCTGGGAAAGCACCTGGGTGTCCTGGGTCAGAACCCCCTGCAATTTGGCGTGACCTATCTTTTCGACAGTCATGAGGTCGGTCTGACGAACAAGATCGAACAGACGTGTCCGCAGACGGTGAATCAAAAACTCGGCATCACGGGAAGCCTTCACCAGGGTATGGGTATGGGTGACCTTGATCATGATGATGGTTATCACGAACAACAATACCATTCGTGGGCTGACACCATCTTCGGCCGAGGACTGGGCCGCATTAGAAATCAGGGCCACAAAGACAATGGTCGATACCGGAATCAGGGCGTTCATGACCAAAGTGGAGGAAAAACCACCCTGAATCTCGCGGGCCAGGAGCCGGAAAAGCCTCATTCTCTCCCCCCGGAATCCTGGGGGGCTGACTGACTGCACTCCGCCAGTTTTCCCTCATCCAGATGCAGCCGTCGATCCGCGGCATCGAAATAGCGATCATCGTGGGTCACAGCGATGATGGTGAGTCCTTTCTCGCGCAAGGTCGGCAGGATCTCCCGGTAGAATTTCGCTCTGAAAACGGCATCCTGATCTGCGGCCCATTCATCTAGTACCAGAATAGGTTTGTGCTCCAACAGGGCCGCGACCAGGGCCAGACGTTTTCTCTGCCCGGTTGAGAGGTCAAGCCGGGTAAAGGCGCCATCCCGGACGGAGGAGATCTCTCCCATCTCCATCCAGTTCAGTAATTGATCCGCCTCGGCCAGATCGTCTTCGCTAAGACCATAGAGCCGGGAAAACAGGGTGAAGTCGGAAAACACTGGCGCTATCAGGCCCCGATATCCGGCCAGACGGGCGGGGATAATTGAGATACCATCCATCATCAGCTCCCCCTGCCCTGGCTGATAGAGGCCGGTCAACAGCTTGATCAACGTCGATTTTCCCGCCCCGTTACCACCGCTGATAAAAAGAATCTCACCACGCTGGATTTGGATATCGATGGGGCCGATGGCAAAGGGAATCTCTTCAGGCATGCTGGGAAAGGAGAACTCGATCCCCTGCATCTGGATATCCGAGAAATTGGTAGCCATGGGGTCAGATGGCCCGGTGCTGCCCTTTTCCTCCAGATCAGCAAGCTCTGCCTCCAACGCCAGCATGCGGCCCGCAGCGGCTTCGGTGGCCCGCAACACCGCCAGGGACTGCATCAGACCGAAAATCGGCGTCCCCAGAAACAGGGCCGCCGCTGAGATTTCGACCAGATGACTACCGACCGTGGTGGCGTAGAGGGGAACGATAAAGACAACCACTCCGAGCATTACATGGAAGGTGGTTTCGCCGAAGACAAACTGCTCCCAGGTATGCTTATGCACCAGACTGCAGGCCTGAGCCGTTTCCAGCGACTGATCCGCAAACCCCTGACCCATGGCCTGACTGCGAACGCTGCAGAGCCGCTGCTCCTTGAACCCGTCAAACAGATCTGAAACATAGTCAAACAGCTGGGCCTCCTGCCCGCCCATGGCGCTCTGGGTCTGTTCCAGATTTTTCCCCATGCGGTAATAGAACAGAGCGGCCACTCCCATCATCCCGCTCAGGAGCGACAAGGCCACCATCGAGATGCTGGCGATATAGACCAGAATCATCAGAATCAGAATGACCGATCTGGCCGCCTGAGCAATGTACTGAGAGTTGGCAGAGATGACTTTACAGCTCTGGGTAATGCTCTCAAACAACCGACTTCTTCCCAGGTGTTCCAGCTTCCAGAGATCCGCATGGCGCAGACGACCAATCAAGGCCATCCGAACCTGGTCGATGGATCGTTCCAGATCGGAGGACAATCGGGCAATCAGGGTACTTTCGGCCAGGAAATAGAGCAAACCGCTGGCCAGAAACAGCAGGGCCATCGGCAGATCCATAAAGGCCTCTCCGGCATCAAAAATGGTCTTGGCCGAATAGGTAATGGTCGCCAGAATCATGGTGGTAGCCAGGGCAGAAACGCCGGCATAGGCCAACAGCCTGGGCAGCGGCCTTTCACCGGAAGCGTTCAAAAGCCGAAGCAGATTCATGCCTGAAATATTAGCCCCGATATTCCGATCACACCATCCATCCCCTCTGCACTATCTAGCCATGAAACGACCACCAGAAGCCATCACTCTGAGGTGGAGTTATCAAACATTTTGCGCTGATACCCCAGGCATTGATAACCATTTTCATTGACGATGGGAATCATGTCGACATCGATCTCCAACTCCTTGCGCACCCAGTGGCAGATGGACATGGAGATGCCATAACCGCGCCCCATCTCCAGGAACTGTTTGAAATTCTCCGTACAGAAGCTCCGTTCCGGCGCCGTGCGCTGACGCTGTTTGCGGTGATCCTGATTCTCCGGCGCCAAGTAGAGATCGTAGAAGCGTCGGGTCTGCTCCGGATCAACATGCTCCAGCAACTGCCCGATCCAGGCCAGATTGGCCGGAGAGACAGTGAGAAACTCCGGTTTGAAATTGACCAAACCGTTCTGATGCATCCGTTCGAAAAAGTCGGTCATCACCTCTTCGCTCAGATAGGAGGGCAAGATGGGCTGAACCAGTGCCGATTCGGCCAGAATACCCAACTCCTGACAGGCCCGAACCGCCGCCATCCGCTCGGAAATAGGCGCGGCAAAGGGTTCCAGCAACAGTCCCAAAACCGGCGGCATAATAGATATGCTGGTATTGAACTGCATCTTCCCTTTGAGCTGTTCAAACAGGTCAATGATGCGCACCCCTTCATGGGCGTAGGTCAAATGATTGATTCCGGCCTTGGAGGCGATAAAAAGTCTGGCATTGGAATCGGGATATTTGTCGAAATGCCGGACAAAGGTCTGGAGGATTCGATGGGCAATCCCGGTCTCCAGCGTGGCCTCCTGCAGGGCCTCGGTCTTTGCCGAGAAATAATAGTAATGCTTCTCGTGCCGATGCTCTTCCAGCATGGGTTCCAGCAACTGCTCATAATTTTCGTAGGCGCGAATAGCGTGTTCATGCACACCGTCGGTCACCAGACAGTAGAGGCAACCCACATGACAGCCCTCGACTGGGCTTACCTCATAGGTCAGGGTGGGACAACGTGAGGTGTAGTTGTGCACCTCCAATTCAGTGCCAAGTGCAATCTGGGCCAACTCCACCCGTGAGCGAGGAATAGCAGTACGTGCATCCCAACGAGCCATGAAGGAGCGACATCCCTCGGTAAAAAGATCCATGGTCGCCTCGTCCGGGGTAACCGTCACCCCAAGAGCCCTGAGGTCTTCCAGCCCTATCATCCGTGGCATAAAGCCATCCAGGTTATAAATATCCGGCTGGTTATCGTATACGGGTGTTAAATCCATCTATATCTCCCTATTGTTGAGTATTTCTAAGATCCCAAAAAGTCCAAGTGATTCCAGTGAGTATATCTACTCCACAGCGTATGAGTGTAGCATGAAATTCCGCAGCAACGGCCCCTGTCCTTTGGTTTGAGATTGGCTATGAGAAAAAATCACATCAGGCAACCCATACCTCTGCATGACCAAGCCGACAGACTGCGAACCAAAATCAAAATAACGTCATAAGATGGAGGGGGTTTATCAATAATAGATACACCACGAATGGCATTTCCTTAAGGCTAAAGCGTAGTCATCCCGGCGTATGC
>JBNKLG010000070.1:0-15113 GCA_050292235.1 Sedimenticolaceae bacterium
GCCATCTCGTTTCTTCATGGCACTTAGTTTATCAAAAAAATAATATAATGTCCTGTGACTTGTTGACTTCTTAGTAAGTTCTCGCAAAACCCTTTTCTTTGAAACGACTCGTCCCAGCCCCAAGTAGCCTCAATATATGGCTTCATTGTTTTGCAGTAAAGATCATAAAGCCATTCCTGATCTCGCTCTTCACCGTTCCTAATCTGGTAACTTTTCATGGTTTCATGACTCATAACGTCGCATTCAGCGGCTTGTCCGCTGGAATGCTTAGTGTATGCCCAGCATGGGCATGAACTAATGAGGTGAAAGTCCTCTGTAGGAAGGTTACCATCCTTAGCTGTTAATGCGCTATTTAAACAAGCCATAGTAATTACTTAGGCCTTCCGTTTTTTCTTCAATAAGAAACCGGCTTTTAAGCGGGAAAGGGGACGGACCCGACAGGCATCGTTAGATGCCTACTGACACCACGCTGTCAGCATAGGTTGTGTAGCATTGGTACATCCTTTTTCTCGGAGAAACACCATGAACACCAATGTCGTCGAAATCGTCAAATGGAAAAGCGCACCGGGCGTTACCGACCAAGCAATGATTGAAGCCGCCCTTGACCTTGTCCCTGATCTCAAGTCCATAGGCGGCTTCATTGACAAGACGCTGTACAAAAATGACGACGAATGGGTCGATATTTACTATTGGGAAACAACGGAGGATGCGCGTCTCTCGAATGAACGAATGGCGGGTAAGGAAAGTTTGGGTAAGCTATTTTCCTTAGTACAGCCGGAAACCGTATCCATTACTGTCATGTGCAAGGCTTGAGGCATGGGCTTCCCCGCAACCGAAAAAGAGAAAATGCTTGTGCTCAAAGGCGTTGGTGAAACCGTCATCGCACGCTTGGAGCAAATCGGTTTTTCGGTGCTGTCGCAGTTGGCCAAGGAAGACTCGGCTTTTGTCACCAAACAAATCTCTCAAATGATGGGGTCAACCTGTTGGCAGAACAGCCCCCAAGCAAGGAACGCCATCAAGGCAATCATTACTCTCGCGCAGAGCGACACCAAGTGAAATCGGCATCTAATACCCGGATGGGGCAAGACACATGATGATTGTCCTGGTTAACAATCTTTTTTGCTGGACTCCTCTTTCAATCTTTTAATCTCATTTTCCCATTGCTCTATCTGCCTGCTGGTTCCGCCTTTCTTTATCAATTGTTCATGTCTTTGGATATCTTTTGCGATAAATGCGCATTCTTGACTCTGGGCTTTGGCCTGTCCTGTGCTGATCAATAAGACCATTAGTGCTGTGATGCTTGCGATCTTTTTCATTTTGTCTTCACCTGTGACGCTGGTTTTTCAAGAGAGGATGCTACCCGTACCAGGTTGACGGCGCTCTACTTGCTGGGTGCTGGACTTCTTTCCTTTACGAGCTGTAGTGGCCCAGTGGGGTAGGTCAGGTTAGCGTAGCATAACCTGACGTGCCTCATATTCACTTGCTTGCGGAGCATATCCGCCATCATCCGGTTAAGAAGGGTTTTGCAGAGGCCCCAAAAGAATGGCGCTACAGGTGTTTTGTCGGGTTACGCCACGCTAACCCCGATCTACGCGGCTGATTTCAGGATGTTAAAAAAAGAAAACCCCGCCACAAAGCGGGGTTCAGTTAGATTGCTCAGTCTGTCAATCCGTTTAAGGTAGGGTTCAGGCAAATACCGGATGTCATGGGCACGTAAAAATAGGGTCGCCCATTTGCCCTCTCCAATCTCCCATCCAGCCATCCGATACAACTTTTGCATCTGAAATCGGCGGGATTTTCGACGTTTTTTTTCCTCGCCATGTCGTGATGGTTGCAACTTTGTAAATAAAAGGGAAGGAAAAGGTTTTGAAGTCAAGCATGAGTAACTGGCCTGTCACTTTCGGATCTCGCTTATCTTTGCAAATCCACAGCAGCCAGTGGTGGCAACTGCTGCCAGTCAATGGGCGGTCCTTGTTCCGCGCACAGATCCTGAAGCCGCCGGGCAAAATCGGCTCGGGGGATGAGTTCAGCCCCCAGGGAGGCCAGGTGGGGTGTGTAGACCTGGCAGTCGATCAGACCGAACGCCCACTGGCGCAGCTGATGCACCAGCCCGGCCAGGGCGATCTTGGAGGCATCGGTGGTGCGATGAAACATGGATTCGCAGAAAAAGGCTTTGCCCAGGGCAATGCCGTATATCCCGCCTACCAGGTCCCCCCCACGCCAGACCTCGACCGAGTGGGCGTGACCCAGCTGGTGTAGGCGGAGATAGGCGGTACGCATCTCCGGGGTGATCCAGGTACCGCCATCAAGGTCGCGGGGGGCGGCACAGGCGTCGATGACCTGGGTAAAAGCCCGGTCATAGCTGATCTGGAATCCGGTCCGACGAAAACTTTTGTGCAGGCTGCGTGACAGATGCAGTCGCTCGGGAAAGAGCACCATGCGTGGATCTGGGCTCCACCAAAGGATGGGCTGATCCTCGCTGTACCAGGGGAATATGCCCCGGCGGTAGGCGTTGAGTAAACGCTCCGAACTCAGGTCGCCACCAACGGCCAGCAGGCCATCGGGTTCCCGTTCGGCACTGGCCAAGTCGGGAAAGATGGCGCGGTTATCCGGGTCGAGCAGGCTGATCATGGTTTAGGGTTGGCAGTCGGGGTGTGGGGCAGGGCGATTCCTGCCCCATCACCAGTATGATCTACAGCGCGTCCAGGTAACGTTCGGCATCCAGGGCCGCCATACAGCCAGTGCCCGCAGAGGTCACTGCCTGGCGGTAGATGTGGTCGGCCACATCGCCGGCAGCGAAGATGCCCGGGATCGAGGTTTGGGTGGCGTTGCCCTCACTGCCACCCTGGACCCGAAGGTAGCCATTGTTCATCTCCAGTTGGCCCTGGAAGATGTCGGTATTGGGCTTGTGGCCGATGGCGATGAAGACACCCATGAGATCGATGTCTTTGGTCTCGCCGCTGTTGACCTCTTTGATGCGCATGCCGGTAACGCCGCTGTCGTCGCCCAGCACCTCATCCAGCACATGGTTCCATTCGATGGTGACGTTGCCGTCGGCGGCCTTGGCCTTGAGGCGGTCGGCCAGGATCTTTTCGGAACGGAACTGATCGCGGCGATGTACCACGACCACCTCGCTGGCGATGTTGGCTAGGTAGAGCGCCTCTTCCACGGCGGAGTTGCCGCCACCGATGACGGCGACCTTCTGGTTGCGGTAGAAAAAACCGTCACAGGTGGCACAGGCGGAGACGCCTTTACCCTTGAAGGTCTCTTCCGAGGGCAGCCCCAGATAGCGGGCGCTGGCGCCGGTGCCGATGATGAGGGCGTCACAGGTATATTCCGCCGAGTCGCCGATGAGGCGGAAGGGGCGTTGCTTCAGATCCACCTCTCGGATGTGGTCGAAGAGGATCTCGGCGCCCATGTTCTCGGCCTGTTTGCGCATTTTCTCCATGAGTTCCGGCCCCTGGATGCCTTCGGGCTCGCCGGGCCAGTTTTCCACGTCCGTGGTGGTGGTGAGCTGTCCGCCCATTTCCATGCCGGTGATGAGAACCGGTTTGAGATTGGCCCGTGAGGCATAGACGGCGGCGGTGTAGCCCGCAGGCCCTGAACCCAGGATCAACAGGCGGCAGTGTCTGCTTTCGCTCATAGTGTGCTCCGCAATGAAAAGGACAATTGGGCCATTCTAACAAATGCGCTGTCTGGATAGATCCTCTTGCTTCCCTGGGGAATGGTTATGCAGATTTGGGGTGGAAAAAAACTATAATTGATATAAGATATGACTCATAAATAGTTATTTTAAATAGAATTGATTATGACAGTAGAAGCGCTAAGGACATTTCTTCCCGATCCACGCCCCCTGTTTCTCTTCATGGGAAGGCGTTTGCGTGAGGCTTTGTTGCTGCTGATTCTGGGGCTGGGGTTGTTGGCGCTCATGGCTCTGGCGACCTATTCGCCGGCGGATCCGGGCTGGTCTTTCACCGGGCATGCGGCCCAGGTTGAGAACCAGGCGGGTTGGTTTGGTGCCTGGTTTGCGGACATCTTTTTCTATCTGTTTGGCCTGGGTGCCTATTTGGTGCCGTTGACGGCGGTTTGGCTGGCCTGGGACTATTTGAATCCCTCTGAGGAGGAGCCGCTGATCCATCATCTGTCGGCGGATCTGTTGCGCTGGGGCGGTATGTTGTTGACTCTATGGGGTGGTTCGGCTTACGCCGCCGCTCAATTGAGTGGCCTGGCCCTCTCTCTGCCTACAGGGTCCGGTGGTGTTCTGGGTCAGTTGCTGGCGGCCCCTGTGGTGGCGGCTTTTGGCACCCTGGGCGGTTCTCTGGTGTTGTTGTTACAGTTTTCGCTGGGCGTTACGCTGTTGACCGGCCTCTCCTGGTTTGTCCTTATGGAGCGGATTGGTGGCGCCACTCTCTGGCTTGGCCGACATCTCTTTGGCGGGGCGGTGGGCGGTCTGTTATCGACTTCAGCGCGGCGTCGATCGGCAGTGCCTGAGGGCGTTGATGAGAGGGAAGAGGTGCGTCTGGAAGAGGCCCTGTCTGAGGTGGCCCATGAGCCGCTTTCCCATCGCGTGGAACCCAGCCTGCGGGCCGGACCTGTTGTGGAGCCCGAACCAGAACAGGCTGCGACAGCTGAGGAGAGGGTGGGGCCATCACCCTCTCTGTTGCAGATGCTGCAACAAAAAGAGCCGGAGTTGAGCCAGCCCATCGTGCCGAAACCCGCTGCGAAAAAATCCGTGCCCCCTCTGATGGCCAGTGGCGAACGTCTGCCAGCTCTTGATCTGTTGGAAGAGGCGCCTCCCCGCGTCGGGGGCTATAGCCAGGCTGCGTTGGATGAGATGTCACTGGAGGTTGAGGCCCGTCTCAAGGATTACAACGTGACGGCTGAGGTGGTGGCGGTGCACCCCGGTCCGGTGGTCACTCTGTTCGAACTGCAACTGGCTCCGGGTACCAAGGCGAGCAAGGTGACGGGACTCTCCAATGATCTGGCCCGTTCTCTCTCTACCAGCCGTGTTCGCGTGGTGGAGGTGATCCCCGGCAAGACCACCATCGGTCTGGAGATTCCCAACGAGAAACGCGAGACCGTCTATCTGAGCGAGATCATCGGTGCCTCTGTCTACCAGGATGCCAGCTCCCAACTGACCCTCTCACTGGGCAAGGACATCGGCGGCAATCCGGTGGTGGCCGATCTGGCCAAGATGCCCCATGCCCTCATCGCCGGTACCACGGGTTCGGGTAAATCCGTGGCGATCAACGCCATGATTCTTAGTCTGCTGTATAAGGCGGGGCCGGAGGATGTGCGGCTGATCATGGTCGATCCCAAGATGCTGGAGCTTTCAGTCTACGAGGGGATCCCCCATCTGCTGACCCCGGTGGTGACGGATATGAAAGAGGCTGCCAATGCCCTGCGCTGGTGTGTGGCGGAGATGGAGCGGCGCTACAAGCTGATGGCCTCTCAGGGGGTGCGTAATATCAAGGGTTTCAACAGCAAGGTGGAAAAGGCCATCGAAGCCGGTGAACCCATTCCCGATCCCTTCTTCGATCCGGCCCAGGCCCTGGCGGTAGAGGCCCATCCCACTTTGGAAAAGATGCCCTATATTGTGGTGGTGATCGATGAGCTGGCCGACATGATGATGGTGGTCGGCAAGAAGGTGGAGGAGCTGATCGCCCGCCTGGCGCAGAAGGCCCGTGCTGCCGGTATCCACCTGCTGCTGGCGACCCAGCGTCCCTCAGTGGATGTCATCACCGGATTGATCAAGGCCAATATTCCCACCCGGTTGTCGTTCCAGGTCTCTTCCCGTATCGATTCCCGTACCATTCTGGATCAGATGGGCGCGGAAAACCTGCTGGGTCATGGCGATGGCCTCTATCTGGCGCCGGGTGGCAGCGTGGTAAAGCGTGTTCATGGTGCCTTTGTGGATGATCATGAGGTACATGCGGTGGTGGAATTCCTCAAGACCACCGGCGAGCCCAACTATCTCGATGAGATTTTGCAGGAACCCTCTGAGGCCATTCCCGGTCTATCTCCAGAGGCCGCTGGTGTGGACGTAGAGGATGCCGATCCTCTGTTCGACGAAGCGGTGGAGTTTGTGTTGCAGAGTCGCCGGGCATCCATTTCCAGCGTGCAGCGGCGGCTGAAAATCGGTTATAACCGTGCTGCCCGTTTGGTGGAGGAGATGGAGCGGGTCGGATTGGTCTCACCGCCGGAGCACAACGGTAACCGCACTGTGCTGGCACCTGCCCCCAATGAGAGTTGATGATGAAACCCTGGTACTCCTTTTTGCTGCTGGCCCTGGCCCTGCCGGCACAGGCCGATGGCATTGGCGATCTCAAGGCCTTTGTCTCCAATCTGACTACCTTTAAGGCCGCTTTCGTCCAGACTGTGCGTCGGGGTAAGAACACGACCAAGGAGACCGGCGTACTGACCCTGAAACGGCCCACCCGTTTTCGCTGGGACTATATCGAACCCTATCCCCACATGGTGCTGGCAGATGGTTTCCATGTCTGGGTTTACGACAAGGAGTTGGAGCAGGCGACCCGCCAGAAGCAGCAAAAGGCGGTTTCCGGCACCCCGGCTCAGGTGTTGACCGGCGATGTGGCGGTGGAAAAAAGTTTTAAACTGAAGAACCTCAAAGGCTCCAAGGGTGTGAGCTGGGTCAAACTCACCCCCAGAAGCAAGGACAGCCAGTATGAATATGTGAAGGTGGCATTCTCCAACGGTGATCTTTTGGAGATGGATATCGTGGATAAACTGAATCAGACCACCCAGATCCGTTTTTCCAATACCAAGCGCAATCCCCAGATACCTTGGGATTTTTTCATCTTCGATCCGCCCAAAGGGGTGGATCTGGTCGACGACCAGTCCGAGGAGTAATCGGGTGAGCCCGCCAGACGGGGATCTCTTTCCCGCGGCGGAAACCCCGGTTCGGGATAGCGCCCAGGCGGGCCGGCCCCTGGCCGATCGTATGCGTCCAGAGCGGCTGGATCAATTCCTGGGTCAGCCCCATTTGCTGGCCGAGGGCAAGCCGCTGCGTCAGGCCATTGCTTCGGGGCGTCTCCACTCTATGATCTTCTGGGGACCACCGGGTACTGGCAAGACTACCCTGGCCCATATCATTGCTCATCAGTGTCAGGCCGATTTTCTCAGTCTTTCGGCGGTGCTGGCGGGGGTGAAGGATATTCGTCAGGCGGTGGAGACGGCGCGTCAGAGCCGTCAGCGCCATGGCCGGGCCACGGTGCTCTTTATCGATGAGGTGCATCGCTTCAACAAGGCCCAGCAGGATGCCTTTTTGCCTCATGTGGAAGATGGCACCCTGGTGTTTGTCGGTGCCACCACCGAAAATCCCTCATTCGAGCTGAATAACGCTTTGCTCTCCCGGGCACGGGTCTATCTGCTCAAATCCCTGGCGCCGGAGAGTCTGGTGCAGATTCTGCGTCAGGCTCTGAACGATCCGCGGGGACTGGCCGATCAGTCGCTGCAGGTGACCGATGCACTGCTGGAGCGTATCGCCCAGGTGGCTGATGGTGATGCCCGGCGGGCGCTCAATCTGCTGGAGATCGGCGCAGATCTGGCGGAAAACGCCACCCTGACCGAAGAGAACATGGGTGAGATTCTGTCCGGCCATCCCCGTCGGTTCGACAAGGGTGGCGATCTCTTCTACGATCAGATCTCCGCTCTGCACAAATCGGTACGCGGTTCTGCCCCCGATGCGGCGCTCTACTGGTTGTGCCGTATGCTGGATGGGGGTTGTGATCCGCTCTATATCGCCCGCCGCGTGGTGCGCATGGCCTCTGAGGATATCGGTAA
Source organism: Sedimenticolaceae bacterium (assembly GCA_050292235.1). Classification (GTDB taxonomy): domain Bacteria; phylum Pseudomonadota; class Gammaproteobacteria; order Chromatiales; family Chromatiaceae; genus JBNKLG01. The sequence goes on from JBNKLG010000070.1 coordinate 7,804, forward strand.
TGCCGATCCCCGTGGTCTGAATCTGGCCCTGGATGCCTGGCAGGTTCAGGAGCGGCTCGGCAGTCCGGAAGGGGAGCTGGCCATCGCCCAGGCGGTGGTCTATCTGGCCAGTGCGGCCAAAAGTAATGCGGTCTATACCGCCTTTAAGGCTGCCATGGCCGATGCCCAGTCCTCTGGCAGTCTGCCGGTGCCAGTGCATCTGCGCAATGCACCCACCCGTTTGATGAAGGAGCTGGGCTATGGCAAAGCCTATCGCTATGCCCATGATGAACCCGAGGCCTATGCCGCCGGAGAGACCTATTTCCCGGAGGAGATCGGCGAGAAGCGCTATTATCATCCCGTAAACCGTGGGCTGGAGATCCAGATTGCCGATAAACTGGCACATCTGCGCGAGTTGGATCGCCAGGCCACAGAGGGTGAGGCATGAATCTGATCGCGATTGCCGGTGGCGGTGCTTTGGGTGCCCTGCTGCGCTATGGGGTGGCCAATGGACTCCATGCCCTACTGGGGCGCGGCTTTCCCTATGGCACCCTGGCGGTGAATCTGGTGGGCTCTTTCTTGATGGGACTGCTGTTTGTGTTGCTCAACGAGCGCTTGGTGGTGGCCCCGGAGTGGCGTGGTTTTTTGTTGGTGGGGTTGTTGGGTGCCTTAACCACTTTCTCGACCTTTTCCATCGAGACCCTATTGCTGATCCAGCAGGCCGATTATGCCAAAGCCCTGCTGAATGTCGTCAGCAATCTGCTGCTATGCTTAGTGGCCGTGTGGGCGGGACTGATGTTGGGGCGACAGCTATGAAAGGACGACTGGTCAGAATCTATCTTTCCGAGGGTCACGGTCAACTGCAAAACCTGGTGCAGTGGCTGCACGACCAGGGACATGTGCGGGGCGTGAGTGTGTTCCGCGCGGTAGAGGGCTATGGCGGTTCGGGAAAGATCCATGGTGCCAGCCTTATCGATCTGTCACTGAATCAGGGGCTGGTGCTTGAATTTTTCGATCAGGCGGATAAGGTGTCAGCCACTTTGGCGGTGTTGCGCGATCAGGTCGATCCCCAGCATATCGTCAGTTGGCCCATCGAAATTCACTGATTTCCTTTTTTCAAAGAGATGACCCATGCTTGACCCCCGTTTGCTGCGAAATGATCTGGACAATACTGCTCAGGCCCTGAAACGGCGTGGCTTTGAATTGGATGTGGCGGGATTCAGGAATCTGGAAGACCGCCGTAAGACCCTCCAGGTCGCCACCCAGGATCTGCAAAACGAGCGCAAGACCAAATCCAAGGCCATTGGCCAGGCCAAAGCCAAGGGCGAGGATCTTCAACCCCTGTTGGACGCCGTGGCTGATCTGGGCAGCCGTCTCAAGGCCGCCGACGAGGAGTTGCGGGAGTTACAGGATGGATTGCTGGAGCTGAGCCTGGGTATTCCCAATCTGCCCCATGAGTCCGTACCAGATGGTCGGGACGAGAGCGATAATCGCGAAGAGCGCCGTTGGGGCGAGGTGCCCCGGTTTGCTTTTGAACTCAAGGATCACGTTGATCTGGGGACGGGTATCGGTGGGCTGGATTTCGAAGTGGCGGCCAAGATTACCGGTGCCCGTTTCTCGGTCATGAGCGGCGGCATTGCCCGTCTGCATCGGGCGCTGATTCAGCTGATGCTGGATACCCATACCCAGGAGCACGGCTACACCGAGACCTACGTGCCTTATATCGTCAATGCTGAAAGTCTGTTCGGTACGGGGCAGTTGCCGAAATTTGAGGCGGATCTCTTCAACCTGGGCGATGAGAGTGGTTTCTTCCTGATTCCCACTGCCGAGGTGCCGGTGACCAATCTGGTGCGGGATGTGATCGTGGAAGAGCGTGACATGCCCTGCAAATGGGTGGCCCATACCCCCTGTTTTCGCTCCGAGGCGGGTGCCTATGGGAAGGATACCCGTGGCATGATTCGCCAGCACCAGTTCGAAAAGGTGGAGATGGTGCAGGTGGTGCGACCTGGCGACTCCTTTTCCGCTCTGGAAGAGCTGACCGGTCATGCCGAGGCCATTTTGCAGAAACTGGGTTTGCCCTATCGGGTGGTGACGCTCTGCACCGGCGATCTGGGTTTTTCTGCCACCAAGACCTATGACCTTGAGGTTTGGCTGCCAGCCCAAAACACCTATCGGGAGATCTCCTCCTGTTCCAATTTTCTCGATTTCCAGGCCCGCCGCCTGCAGGCCCGTTGGCGCAATCCGGAAACCGGCAAACCGGAACTGCTCCATACCATCAATGGTTCCGGTCTTGCCGTGGGCCGTACTCTGGTCGCCGTGCTGGAAAACTACCAGAAGGCCGACGGCAGCGTGGTTGTGCCAGAGGCGTTGCGGCCCTATATGGGCGGTATCGAGGTGCTGAAAAGAGCCTAGCGCAAAGTACTTCTGTGGGCGCTGAAAATTTCGGGCTGGCGATATATCGTTTTTTTCAGTACCCTGTGCAGCCTTGGAGGGTTGGCAGAGCGGTTGAATGCACTGGTCTTGAAAACCAGCAAGGGTTAACGCCCTTCCAGGGTTCGAATCCCTGATCCTCCGCCATATACAGAAGGCCCCGGCAGGGGCCTTTTGCTGTGTGGAAACAGCGAATCCTTCGGCAACAAAAGCGGCCTGACGTTATCAGACGGATGTCTGGGGGTCGGGGATGGATAACGGGCAGATCACTTCATTTGCGTGGCAGATGTACGAACGGTTTCGACCGCCTTTCTTGGCTGAATATAAGGCTTTATCGGCTAAGCCAATCAGGTTGTTGAGATCTGCGCCGGGATGGTCGCTGGTGGTGGCGAGACCAATGCTGACGGTGATTTTGATGTCAGCAGGGCAGGTCTCTTCGATCGCCTGTCGCAATGCCTCGGCTCGGTAAGTGACGTCTTCTCCGTGGGCAATGATGACAAATTCTTCACCGCCGAAACGAGCGCATAACCCATCCGGAAAGTGCTGATTGAGTAAGCCGCCCAGCCCCATTAGAACCTGATCTCCGACCAGATGTCCCCAGGTGTCATTGATGGATTTAAAATGGTCCAGGTCGATGATCATGACCCAGGCATCATCCTTTTGGGTTAAGAAGAGTTGACCCTCTTCGAGCAGAAAGCGGCGGTTTCGGGTTTCGGTCAGGGCATCGGTGGTTGCCATCTTTTCCATGTTGGCGGTTTGGCGACGTAGTGCATCGTATTGGTGTTTGACCAACAGCAAAGAACGCACCCTGGCCATCACAACCTCTTCAATGAAGGGCTTCTTGACAAAATCATTGGCTCCGGCGTGAAAAACCTCGGCCTGGGTTTGTGCATCCTCCTGCCCAGTAGTGACCAAAATGGGTAGTTCTTGCTGGGAGAGGTGTTGTTTTACCCGTAAAAAATAGAGCAGATCGCCTCCAGTCATTTTCCCGTTCAGATGGAAGTCCGTGATGACCAGGTCAAAAGCCTTCTGTTCATTGGCCTTGCTCTGTTCGAAGATATGTATGGCCTCTTCTACTGATAAAGTGTGGGTAACCTCCATACCATGGGCATCCAGCATTTGCCGGGTGGACAGTGCTGCTGTTTTGCTGTCTTCAATGTAAAGGATTCGGCCGCACAGGTCCGGATTGCGCTCAAAGAAGGAGGTGATGAAATGTTTGAAGGCCCGAAAGCCTAATGCCTTATCAAAATAATCGGTGACCCCCGCATTGTAGCCCTCATGCAAAAGACGCTGGTCTGCATCAGAAGAGATAACGATGACCGGCGCGTAATGGTGGCGGGTACTGGCGCGTATCCTTCGGCATAAATCCAGCCCGTCCATATCCGGCAATAACAGGGCTGTAGTGATCAGTGAGTATCGTTCCTGCTCCATCAGTTTTAGGGCCTCAGCGGCGGTGGGGCAACTGCTGACAGGAACATCTGGGCCGATGCCACTCTGAGCAGCCGCCGGGCCAGCACTTCGCGCGAGGCGGAAGAGCCGTCGACCAGCATGATTTTCTTTATCATCCTCTGAGCCTAAATATTGTTTTGATTTGAACTCACCGCAAAAAATCTAGGGTGAACAAGTGCAAGATCTACTGGGGTAGAAGGATAGCACGATGTGCGCTGTTCTTACTCAAGTCGCTTTTTAAAACCCCTTGGTCAGTCTGATGCAACCGTTAGCGTTGTGCGAATGATATCCGCATTTTTGCCCAGTGTTGCAGTGTGAGAATAGCTGGTAGTGTGGCTTAAACGTCTCAATGGTGGGTGGGTGGCTTTTTTGAATGATGCTGAAGTGCTGAATAAATCCATCCTGGATTTCTCAGCAGCACCTCGTGCTGTAGGAAACGCCGGAAAAATCAGCGTTTCCCTAAGGTTCTTCTACGCTTAGGCTGAACTATACTTGTTGTCAAAGGGGTTAACCGTTGACGTTTTTTTAGAATAGTTAGAATTTATTTATGGTAAAAAAGCGTGAGGAAAAGTGTAGCGTTGCCTGCTGTTCGGACGGTTTTTTCTCCTTGTTCTAAACGAAGGGGACTTGGCGGGTTTGGTAAGGGGCATCCAGAATGAGATTGGGAGGGGAATTGTGTCCGTGATGTCATGCCTCCTACAAAAGAAGACAGCTGTTCAAGGTGTCATGCTATTCGTATTGCCCATGATGGCACTGCGGCTGTTCGCGGAAGCGTATCCTGTCAGTAACAATAAAAGTCATGCTGTTGTCGGGGGGGAGCCGATTACGGGTGGTTCTTTTTTTGTCCCTTTGCCGGAGTTACCTGATTATCCTGCCGGTAAAATCGACCTGGGTCGCAAATTGTTTCATGAACCTAGATTGTCAAAAAACAATCAGCTCTCATGTGCAAGTTGTCATAGTCTATCGACGGGAGGCGTTGATAGGGGCCAAGTCTCTACAGGTGTCAATGGCGCAAAAGGGGTGATCAATGCACCTACTGTTTTTAACAGTAGTTTGAATTTTGCCCAGTTTTGGGATGGTCGGGCGGAGGATTTAGAAGAGCAGGTTTCAGGACCGATACATAATCCGGTAGAGATGGGGACAAACTGGAAAGAGGTGATTGAAAAGCTTAAAGCGGATACAGAATACAGCCAGTTATTTTCCAGCCAATATCCTGATGGCATTACAGCCAGCAATATCGCTGATGCCATTGCAACTTTTGAAAAAACACTGCTGACACCTTCTCGATTTGACCGTTTTCTTCGAGGGGATGGGAATGCTTTAACGCAACAGGAGCTGAGAGGATATCGTCTGTTTACCGGTTATGGTTGTGCCAGTTGCCATCAAGGGGTAGGGATAGGTGGGAATTTGTTTCAATTGTTTGGTGTTATTCCCGGCTATTTTGAGAAAAGGCCACTTACTACAGCAGATTATGGGCGCTTTAATGTGACGAATAAGGAGTGGGATCGATACGCATTTAAGGTCCCCGGCCTGCGTAATGTGGCCATCACCTACCCATACTTTCACGATGGTTCTGTGCATAGTTTGAAGGAAGCGGTGATTATTATGGGTCGCTATCAGCTGGGTATTACATTATCTGGAAGTGATGCCACCGATATTGCGGCTTTCCTGGGAACACTGACCGGCGAGTGGGAGGGGAAGACGCTGGAATGAAAGAGGGTCGCTCATCAAGCCTGGCTGATTTGAGAAAAGATTTTCGTCTCATTGCTTTTCTGATTGTTATTGTCCTTAGTGCTGCTTTGATGACGTGGGTCTATTTGCACTCAAAGAGCGTCTACAGCTCAGAACATGCTGATTATATTCAATTGCTTCAGCATCTGCGCGAGTCAGACGCAGAGGTTGACGGTGATATGCTGGCTATTCGCCAGCAACTATTGCTGAACTATGACAATCTTACTGAGCATGTCGATGTCCTGAAGAGAGGCAGTGAGTTATTATCTGATCTGCCAATGATTATTCTTCCTAAAGATGCTTCTTTGATTAGAGAAAAGGCTGGCCTTCTTAAGGAAAGTATCAGAATAAAATTAGAGCTTATAGATCGATTTGAACGATCAAGCTCTGTTTTGAAGAATTCATTAAGTTATTTTTCCATATTGGCTGGGGAATATCGATCCAAGCAGATGTCTTTGGCGGGTAGTTCTGAGGTGGGTAATTATATCTGTAGTGTTCTCAGGATGGTTGCATTGCCGAGCGAAGATAATATTTTGTCTGTCAGGTCATATCGCGCTCAATTGATGGAAAAACTTAGAGTGGTGCAGAAGAGTAATCTTGTGGATTCCATATTGTTGCATGGTGCCTTAACAACAAACTACCAGATTGAAACAAATGATATTATGCGCAGTGTTTTGGATGTTCCAACTGCAATATTAAATAAGGATCTGTCCCGCTTGTACCTTGATGGGTATAGGAATGCTCAGAAGAGATCAGATGCTTATCGCATTCTTCTCTATGGGGTGTCTTTAGTCTTCGTTGTGTGCCTTGTCTATGTCTTTATTCGACTGGAGAAAGCTCGCAGATCATTGATTGCTGCAAATCAGGAGACTTCAAAACGATTAGAAGCCCAGCTCCGGGCGGAAAAGCAGTTGCTCCTGCATGATACGGCTTTTATCAGTGCTCATGAAGGGATTGCCCTGACAGATGCTGCGGGAAATATTCTTGAGGTCAATCCCGCCTTCACTCGCATTACAGGGTACGAAAGGAATGAGGTGGTGGGTAAAAATCCAAGGGTCTTAAAATCTGGTCGGCACGATGATTTATTTTATAGATCTATGTGGAAAAGTATTCTGGATACCAGCAATTGGAGAGGGGAGATTTGGAATAAAAATAAATATGGAGAAGTCTATCCTGAAATGCTTTCCATTACTGCTGTACGAGACCAGCAGGGTGAAGTGGCAAATTATGTCTCCGTGTTTTCCGATATTCGGTTGATCAAGGAACAGGAGCGCAAACTTAAGGAGATGGCCTATTATGATGCGCTGACCAATCTACCTAACCGCGTTTTATTGGTCGATCGACTGGAACAGTCACGATCTCACGCGGATAGGGATGGTGCAATGACAGCCGTTTGCTTCCTGGACCTGGATGAGTTTAAACCTATTAATGATACCTATGGACATGAAGCCGGTGACTTGCTGCTGGTGGAGCTTTCGGCTCGATTCAGGGCGACATTGCGTGCTGGTGATACCGTAGCCAGATTGGGTGGCGATGAGTTTGTTTTTTTGCTGATGGGGCTGCGTGAAGTTCAGGAATGCGAGGATTTAATCCGTCGCCTTCTTCAGGTGGTTTCCCAGCCTATTGAGATAAAGGGTGACTCTGTGATTGTTTCGGCAAGTGTTGGTATTACTCTGTATCCAAAGGATAATTGTGACGCTGATGCTCTGCTGAGGCATGCT